>JANJTN010000130.1 GCA_024711065.1 bacterium | reverse complement strand
ATCCGATGGACGCCGGAAGGAATGGGGCTGCAGTCGGCGTTGCAGGCTCGGGGCGCCGATCTGATCGGCGTGTTGAACGGAATCGACCCGGTTGTATGGTCTCCCTCCGCCGACGAGAACATCCCGCTTCCCTATGATGCTACTTCGCTTGGTAAGAAGGAGGCCGACAAACGCTCGCTGTTGCTCGAGGTCGGACTGTCCCTGGAAGAGGCCTCTCGTCCGATCCCCCTGGTCGGCATGGTCACACGATTGACCGAGCAGAAGGGCATGGGCATCGTGCCAGCCGCGCTGGAACCCTTTCTGCTGGATGGGCGGATGCGGTTTGTGATGCTTGGCAGTGGCGAACGACGCTATGAAGAGGCCTTTCAGGCACTCGCCGATCGTCACCCGACCATGGTCTTTGTGGGCACGGGATACAACGAGCCATTCTCTCACCGGATCCAGGCTGGTTCGGACTTCTATCTGATGCCCAGCAAGTTCGAGCCGTGTGGTCTAACGCAAATGTTCGCCCTGGCCTACGGCACCGTCCCGATCGTTCGGGCGGTAGGGGGCTTGGCAGATACCGTACAGGAGTACGACCCTGTGACGTTTGCTGGTACCGGCGTTCGGTTCAATCGTCTGCATGTGGACGATCTCTCAGAAGCGATCGACCGCGCTCTTCGGCTCTATCGCCAGACTCCACACTGGGACCGGATTCGCGGCAACGCCATGGCACAGGACCACTCCATTGAACGAACAGCCAGGGTGTACATCGACGTGTTCGGCTGGGCACAGGAACGTCGCTGCTAGCGCTGCACCACCTTGATCACCACCATGGACGTATCGTCGTCCAAGGCCTGCTGACCGGCGAACGCCCGTAGTGACCGCTGCACAGCTTGCAGCACCTCGTCAGCCCCTTTCCCCACATTCGCGTGCAGGGTCTCTACCAGTGCGCCGACCCCATACTCCTGACGTCCGTTCCGCGTCTCGGTCACGCCATCGGTGTACAGCACCAGCAGGTCGCCGTCGGCCAAGGAACCTACACCCAGACGATACGGTGGAGGATCCGGGATCACGCCGGTCAGTACGCCGCCGGTTGAGAGAAGCGTCACATCCGATCCATGGATCAGGATCGGTGGGTTGTGACCGGCATTTACGTATTCGATCCCCCGTGTGCGGGTATCGATCACCGCAAGGAACATCGTGATGAAGACCTCGGGTTCGGTATTCTGGCACACAAGGACGTTGATCTTTTCAGCCAACGAGGTCAGGGACAGCTCCGACCAGGCGAGCACGTTCAAGGCTGCCTGCACGTTGGCCATGAGCAGAGCCGCCGGGATGCCCTTGCCGGCCACGTCCGCGATGGCGAACAACGTGCGGTACTCATCCAGCGGGATCACGTCATAGTAATCCCCACCGATCACGCGGCTGGTCTCGGCCGATGCAGCGATCTGCAATCCGTCCAGTTGTGGCAACGTTTCCGGCAACAGCTTCCGTTGGATCTCGGCGGCGATCTGGAGTTCGTTCTCCAGGCGCTGCTTGACCAGTTCTTCCTGGATGAGTCGCTCGTTCTCGATCGCCGTCATCGCCGTCGTACCAATGGCCTGCAGAAACGAGAGTTCTTCCGAACTGAACGGCTGGCCGTTGAGTTTGCCACAGGTGGCCAGAACGCCTTTGCGAACGCCGTGGACCGTCATGGGTGCAGCCATGGCAAGGTCCAGTGCCTGCAAACGCTCCTTGCGAGGATCGCCATCGTCCAGGTCTGCGGTCCTCATTGGTTGTTCGATACTCATCACATCCTCGAACGCCTCGGCCAGGTGTTCGGCTTCGCGTCGGTTCACGATCACGCTTCCGCCATCGAGCTCCTCGGTGAGGAACAGACCGAACGTGCTGACCATCAGCTGCCCCATCAGACGATAGCTCATGATGCGCAGCAACTCGTCTCGAGTCTTGGCACCGGTGAAATCCCTGGCCGTTTCGAACAGTGAGGACACCATCAGCGATCGTGCCTCGAGCTCCTTGGTGGTCTCTACGAGGGATCGAACCATCTCGGCGTTGTGGACAGCGGTGCCGATGATGGTGCGCGCCAGATCCAGGTAGGCCAGGGTCGCATCCGGATCCGGATCGGGTACCAGGGTGGGGCCCAGACACAGGATGCCGATCAACCCTCGAGACGCCGTCAGCGGAACGATCCGCTCCAGCCCGGCGGCGATCAGATCCCGATGTTCCGCACGCTCGGCGTCGAGCGGTTCGGTCGTGGCCACATCGATCAACGGGATGGCCATCGGTGCAACACCCTTGCACAATCGGGCTTCCGCCACCAGCCGGCCGGCCTGGGGCAGGAGCACACAGGCGCGCTGCACCCGCAGGCGTCCCATCAGGCTCAGGACGGCCACGTTCAGGATGTCCATCGGGTCGGCTTCCGTGACCCGGGAGCTGAGGTCCAGAAGCGACGCCATGTGCAGGCGGCTGGACCGCAGGTCGGTACTCGGGATGGGATCGGACGAAGCCATGAGCGAATATAGCACGGGCGGACGGGTGCACTGGATGCCGTACTTTTGTCGGTCTTGATCACTCACCACGTGGCTCATGATCATTCGTTTCAGTATTGTTCTTGCGGTCCTGACGTTGATCTCTGCTCCCCTATCGGCTCAGGGGGTAACCACCGGCTCCATCTCGGGGACCGTGCGGGGGCTGCTGGATACGGCCTCCACGAAAACACCTCGGTCCGAGCCGTTACCCGGCGCCACCGTGAAGGCAACGGACGTGCGCACCGGAGCGGTGTATGGCGCCATTACTCGTCAGGATGGCCGATATACGATCCGCGGTATGCGCCCTGGGTCGTACACCGTAACCGCCTCGTATGTGGGTTATCGGTCGTTCTCCCGCAGCGGTCTGCTTGTTGAGGTTGGCGAGACGGCAGCGCTGGACGTGGTGCTGGCACCCGTTGGGGCAGACAAGGATGTGGTGACCGTTACGGCATCCGGCAGCGACGTGTTCGACCGGTCGAGGACCGGATCGTCCTCCACGATCTCTGAAGCCACCATTACTGCAGCGCCAACCATCAACCGCAGCATTTCGGACATGGCGCGGATCAACCCCTACACCACGCAGACCGAGACGGCCGGCAGCGACGGCCTGCAGGGTGTGAGCATCATGGGTGTGAACTCGCGATTCAACAACTTTCAGATCGATGGCGCGGTAAGCAATGACCTGTTCGCCCTCGGTACCGCCGGTACAGCGGGGTCGCAGGCGAACTCCAACTTCGTGTCGCTGGACGCCATCGAGCGCTTGAAGGTCGAGGTCTCACCGTACGACGTCCGCCAGAACGGCTTCACAGGCGGCCTCGTGAACGCCATTACCAGAGGTGGTACGAACGACCTGCATGGTTCGGTCTTCTTCTACGGAAGGAACCAGGATCTGGTGGGTCCCAGCCCGGACGTGTATCGTCGGCCGTTCGAATCCTTCCAGGACTTCCAGTTCGGCGGACGCCTCGGCGGCCCGATCGTACGAGACAAACTGCTGTTCCACGTCACCGCCGAAGGCCGCCTGCGCTCCACGCCACTCGACGTGGCCGTGAATGACCCGAATGCCCTGAACAACTTCCCGGTGCCGACCAGCACACTGGATCAGATCATTGCCATCTCCAAGCAGCAGTATGGCTACGACCCCGGCACGTACGATCCGTACAACGTGCGAAACAACACGGTGAACGTGATCGCGCGTCTGGACTGGAACATCGACGAGCAGAACAAGGTACAGTTGCGCCACAATTTCACGTACGCCATTCAGGACCGCAACCTCACGCGTACCAACAATTCATTCTCGCTCAGCAACCGCGTGAACACCTTCACCAGCATCAACAACCAGACGGTGCTGCAGTGGAACACCATCCTCGGAGCCGATGCGGCCAATGAGCTTCGCGTATCGTACACACAAACGAACGACGACCGCGTGCTCACCGGAACGCCCTTTCCGGAGGTGCGCATTCAGGTCGGCTCCGGGCAGCAGGTCCTTCTGGGTCCCGAACGAAACTCCCATGCCAATGCGCTGGATCAGACGCTGATCTCCGTTACGGACGACTTCACGATCTTCAAAGGCAACCACACCGTTACCATCGGCACGCACAACGAACTGTCCCGATTCAACAACCTGTTCATTGCCGACTACTACGGCACCTACCAGTATCCGAACGTTGAAGCCTTTGCCGACAGTACCGCCAACAACTATCAGGTGAGCTACGCCAACCTGCCGGTGACCGGTACGGACCAGCCACGAGCACTCTGGTGGATGCTTCAGGCCGGCTTGTATGCGATGGACGAATGGCAGGTCACGGATCGACTGCGCCTGGTTGGCGGCCTTCGGGTGGATGTTCCCATCTTTCTGACGCAGCCGTACGACAATCCCCTGTTCAGTGAACGCTTTCCGGGAATGTCTACCTCCGAAGTCCCACAGGCCACGCTACTGTGGGCACCTCGCCTGGGCTTCAACTACGATGTTACCGGAGATCGTGCACTTCAAGTGCGCGGTGGTACCGGCGTGTTCTCCGGACGTGTCGCAGCCGTGTGGCTCTCCAACCAGTACTCGAATACCGGCATCGATCTGTATCGGGCACAGCTCGGCACCTTCAACGGGCAATCGCCGATCACCGATCCGCTCACCGGCGAGCCCGTTCGCTGGGACTTGGCCATCCCGCCGCCCCAGCCTGGTGATGCCGGCTACCCGGGTGCGCCCATCAATACCTCGGCGATCAACATCACCGAAGAAGAGTTCCGAATGCCGCAAGTCTGGCGGAGTACGCTTGCCGCCGATGTGAAACTGGGCAAGGGGCTCTCCTTTACGCTCGAAGGGATGTATGGCGCATTCCTGAATCAGGTGGACTACGCCAACATCAACCTGCAACGTTCCGGCCGCAGTTGGATCGTGAACGGCGACACGATCGTGGGCGTGAGTCCGGTGGACGGTCGGCCGCTCTATGCCGGCACCAACGCCGATTCTGTGGTAGCGCGCGAGTTCACCCAGGTTCTGCTCCTGCGCAGCCGAGATGCCGGACATCAATGGTCGGTTTCCGGCCAACTGCAACTCGAAGCATCCAACGAATTCGTTCCTGGTCTGTCGGCCATGATCTCTTATACCTATGGTCGATCCGAGGACCTGAATTCCTCGGTCTCGGCCACGGCCAGCTCGCAGTGGCAGTTCAACGACATCATCGATCCGAACAACGCCACGGTCGGTCGCTCGAATTTCGACGTCCCCCACCGCCTCCTGATGAACGCTGCCTATACGATCGGCTGGAGCCGCGACGTGCGCACCACGTTCGGTGTCTTCTTCTCGTCGCAGTCCGGTCGCCCGTATTCCGTGTCGTATATCCAGGACTACAATGGCGACAATGCCACCGGCGGCAACGACCTGCTCTACATTCCGCGTGCGGACGACTACAACACACGCGTCGTGATCCCCCAACCTCAGGGTACCGACCTGCGCACGCCAGAGCAGGTCTGGGCGCAGATGATGGCCCTGATCGACGCCAACCCGATCCTGAAAGAGTATCAAGGACAGATCCTGCCACGCAATGCGCTGCGTGAACCCTGGCGGTATCAACTGGACCTGCGTCTTACCCAGGACCTACCGGCTTGGGGTGATCACAAGATCCAGCTCACGTGGGATGTGCAGAATCTGTTGAATCTGCTCAATAACGACTGGGGGGTGGTCCGCTTCGTGAACTTCCAGAGCTATAACCTTTTCGGGATCGCGCCGATCGGCACCAATCCCTTCGATGATCAGGGTCGCCTGCGGATGACCTATGCCGAACCCGTCACGAATGGTCAGGCCGGTATCTACACCGTGGATAATTTCTACTCACGCTGGCGGATGCAGCTCGGCATTCGCTACACCTTCTGATCCCTTACGCGATGACCAGTACGCTCAGATCCCACGTCCTTCCACTTCTACTGTTGGCCAGTATCGTGGGCGGTTGCACCGAAGACGTCCTGGTGTTTCCCACGCCGGAGCCGGCTTCGGTCCGGATCGTGAACACCACACAAGATGTGGCCCTGCTCGAAACCGTCGTGGATGGATCGGTGTCCGTGAACGCTGCGCGTGGTGCTGCGGCCGATGCTGTACCGGCCCCTGCTGGTCGGCCGGTAGGATTCGTGTTCAAATCCAATGGGCAGAACCTTCGGCGAGACACCCTCTTCTATACCCTCGGTGGTGGGGCCCGTGTGATCCTGTTCGCCCGAGGTTCTACGTCGGGCCTGGTAGAGTTTCGTCGCGCCTTGCAGGACACAGTGATCGACGCCAATGCCGACCCCGTGGTGCGATTCGTGCATATGGCCGAGAATACCGACCAGTTCGTGACGTTGGAAGTGTGGGAGAAAGGGGGCTCGCAGGCGTTCCCGGAGATCTTCGATCCAGGCATCGCTTCGTCGTACCGTCCATTTTCGGCCGGCCCTCATACTTTTGAAGTCCGCGAATGGAGCAGCACCAACGTTGCTGCCGAACTGACACTATCGCTGGAGCGTGGCAAGGCCTACGTGCTGTATGCCTGGGACGCTGCTCCCCCTGTTCTTGATTCCGTTGCCCTTTCCGCATTCTGACCTGACTCCTCACACCATTCACCGTACCGTATGAAGACGCTCGCTACAGCCAATCTCCTCTTTGTGTTCGCGGTCTGCATTGGCCTTGCACAGGACCCAATGCCGATCGCTGAGGTCAAGAAACTGGACTTCGGCACAACGATCTCCAAGGTGGCCGGCCGGGTTACCGCCTCGGACCAGTTCCGCAACATTGCCTTCATCCAGGATGAAACGGCCGGCATCGTGATCTTCAACTCGGCCTTCATCCAGGCCGTCGAGGTAGGCGATTCCGTGGTGATCGAAGATGCCACGCTGATCGAGTTCGGCCAGACCACGGGCGCGCCGGGAACCGGCTACACCGAGCTGGCCGGAACGGGCCTGCGCTTCACCGTTGTACCGGTCGAGCGCGAAGAACCACGGGCCAGAACCACCACCATTCCGCTGATCGGCGAGTCGACCGAAGGTTCGCTGGTTCGTCTGCGTCGTGTGAAGTTTCAGGAGAGTGGTGCGTTCCAGGGCGAGGTGACCTATTACATCAATGACAGCTTTGGCAACGAAATGCCGGTGCGACTGTACGGCTCAACCGAGATCGCGATCAACGCTCTGGAGATCCCCAAGGACGAGGTGGACCTGATCGGCTGCGTTTCGCAATTCCGTGGTGCCTATCAGATCCTGCCACGCTTTGCCAGCGACATTGGCTTGTCCGTTGAAGAAGACACCGTCTCGCGTTCCCGTACCCTGGACATCACCACTTGGAATCTGGAGTGGTATGGTTCGACGGACACCACGCAAGGTCCGCGCGACAAGCAACGACAGCGCCGCAGCATTCGCCAGGTGATGGACAGCACCCGCGCTGACGTGTACGCGCTCCAAGAAGTCCTAACGCAAGAAGCGCTCGATGCCCTGAGCGACTCACTCCAGGGCAGCTACGCCAATCTGTTCGCCTCCGCGGTACCGAGTACGCAGAAAATGGCCTACATCTACAACACCGAAACGATCACGCCGATCACGAACGGTCTGGCCGTGAACGGCGGCTCGCAGGCGTGGGCTGGTGGACGCTATCCGTTCCGCCTGACGTTCGACGCCACCATCGACGGCATCACGCGCCGGATGGTGATCTTCAACATCCACGGCAAGGCAACCGGTGATACCACGGCACAGGAAGATTACCAACGGCGCAAGGCCGACGCCGAGACCTTCCATCAGTATCTGGCCGACTTCTACAGCGATACCACGGCGTTCGTGATCGGCGATTACAACGATGTGCTCACGAAGAGTGTGGTCGACAGTACGCTCCCCTCTCCATACAAGATCTTCCTGGACGACGTTGCACGGTGGTGGTCTCCAACGCTCCCGCTGGAAGAGCGCGGCCTGAAGTCGTATGTTGGTTTCAGTGGCCAGTTTCTGGACCACGTCCTGGCAACGAACGATGCAGCCCCCTTCCATCATCGCACCTATCTGGAGTCGCCACAGGCCTACCTGTCCAGCTACTCCTCGACGGTCTCGGATCACCTCCCGGTCACCTCGCGGTACTTCGCGAGTCCGGTGACCAACGTGCACGAAGGCGCTTCGGCACCCACGGCACTGGTGCGGCTAGCGCCGAACCCGATGATCGATCACGGCATGGCCGAGATCACCGTACCCGATGGCGGCCACGTGCAGGTCGCACTGATCACGCCGATGGGGCAGGCCCTGGAGCTGGTGAACGAAGTGGTGCCGGCACAGATCCGTGTGGTGCAGCTGCCGGTGCAGGATCTGGCTTCGGGACGTTACACGTTGCGTGTGATGATCGATCGAGCGATCACCACGCTGCCGGTGATGATCACGCGCTAACGTCCAGCTGCCTGAAGGCAGCGCAAACAGACAACATGGCAACCGCGGCCGTCTCTGCTCTCAAGCGGAGGCGGCCGACCGCGATCAGTACGGTGCGGGGATCACTCGTAAGCAGTGCGATCTCGGGTTCGCTGAAGCCCCCTTCCGGGCCCACGGCGCAGCATACGGGACCTCGTACATCGTTGGTGCTCAGGGTTCTTCCGCCGGCGTCGCCAACCAGGATGCGAAGATCGCCGGGGACGATCGACAACAGACCGGCTACCGACGTCGGAGGATCGATCCGTGGCAGCCAGGCATTCCCACTTTGCGTTAGGGCAGCCACGGCCTTGGCGTGCAAGCGCTCAGGATGGATACGGCGGCGCTGAACGTGGTCCGAGTCCAACGGCACGATGCGGGTTGCGCCGAGCTCCACGGCCTTCTCCACGGCAAACTCCAGTCGATCGCGATGATCCAGTCCGCCGAGCGCCAGGATCAACGGCACTGGCTCCGGCACGTAGTGGTGCTCTACGACATGGATCCGCACCTGTCGGTCGACCCGCTCGATGCGGCCGGTCGCTACAAGCCCCTTACCATTGAACAGTCGGATCGGCTCTCCATCGCGTACACGGAGGGCTTCGAGATGCCGACGCAGATCGGCCTCGGGTTCAAACACGGCGATCGCCGTGGTCAGGGCATCGAAGAAGCAGTGATCCATACAACAGCAAGGTCCGGATGGCTCTTCGAAATTGGCGTAATTTGGTCGTATTCGCGACCATTCACCGATGGAGCCATGACACAAGAATACACCTGTATCGAGACATACCGTCCGGTCGACGGCGTGGGGGCGATCCGCCTGAACCGACCGAACGTACTGAATGCCCTTAGCCTGCAGACCATGATCGAGTTGGTGCAGGCCTTCGAGGCCTTTGATGCCGACCCGGACGTGCGATGCATCGTACTGCATGGCAACGAACGGGCCTTCGCCGCCGGAGCCGATATCACGGAGATGTCCGATGCTACGGCCGTGACCATGCTGCAGCGCGACCAGTTCGCACGCTGGGAGCGGATCCGCCAGACCAAGACACCGGTGATCGCTGCCGTGAGCGGCTTTGCTCTTGGAGGCGGGTGCGAGCTGGCGATGCTGTGCGACATGATCGTGGCCAGCGATACGGCACAATTCGGTCAGCCCGAGATCAACATCGGCGTCATGCCCGGCGCCGGCGGAACCCAGCGCCTCACCCGTGCAGTCGGCAAGGCCCTGGCCATGGAGATCGTGCTGACCGGACGCACGATCGACGCTCGCCGTGCCATGGAAGCCGGCCTGGTCAATCGCGTGGTGCCGGCAGCTGTGTACCTCGAAGAAGCGTTCGCTCTGGCCTCGGAGATCGCCGGCAAGGCGCCGATCGCCACGCGTCTGGCAAAGGAGTCCGTTCTGAAGGCCTTCAGCACTACGCTTGAAGGGGGCTTGGAGTTCGAACGCAAGAACTTCTATCTCCTGTTCGCTACCGAGGATCAGAAGGAAGGCATGGATGCCTTCGTGAACAAACGCAAAGCCGAATGGAAGGGACACTAATGGCGTACGACACGATCCTGTATGAGGTCCGCAACGGTATCGGCACCATCACGCTGAACAGGCCGGACTCGTTCAATGCCGCGAATGAACAACTGACCACGGACCTGCAGGATGCTCTGGCCAAGGCCGCGGCCGACGACCAGGTACGTGTGCTGGTGCTCACGGGCGCCGGCAAGGCCTTCTGCTCCGGTCAGGACCTGAAGGACGCTCCCACCGGTGGAGGCAAGCGCAGTCTGCGCGACTCCCTGGAGCGCCGCTACAATCCGATCATCCGCGCCATGCGATCGATGCCGAAGCCGATCATCGCCGGCATCAACGGCGTGGCCGCCGGTGCTGGCCTGTCCCTGGCTCTTGCCGCCGATCTACGCGTGATGAGTGGCTCGGCACGGCTGGTGGAAGCCTTCATCGCCATCGCCTTGATCCCCGACTCCGGGGCCACTTGGTTCTACCCGCGCATGCTGGGCTACGCCAAAGCCTTCGAGTTCGCCACACTCAATCAGCCGATTTCCGCAGAAGAAGCCCTGCGTCTGGGATTGGTGAACACCGTGGTCCATCCCAAGGCCTTTACGGAGGCCCTCTACAAGATGGCGGCGCAATATGCCAGCGGCCCCACACAGTCCTATGGCTTCGTCAAGCACTTGCTGCAGCAGGGTATGACCGCTACGCTCGACGAGATGTTGGAGCTCGAATGCGATCTCCAGCAGCGCGCCGGCGAGAGTGCCGATTACGCCGAAGGTGTGCAGGCCTTTATCGAAAAGCGTGCTCCGAAGTTCACCGGACGATAAGCCCCCTACCCCATGGCCAAACAGACCAAGTCCTTGTTCGCCCAGATCCGCGATGAAGAAGCCGCGCAGGTGGTACATGCTACGTTCTGGACGTCGGCCACGTTCCGGTGGCTGCTGGTAGCGCTCGCTGTGGTGGCCATGACGCTGTGCTTCCCTCGGTCGGGTCTGGATACACAGTCTGGTGGTTTCGACCGCACACTTCTTGGCACCACATGGACCCAGGAATCCGTCAGTGCCGAGTATACCTTTCCGGTAGCCAAGGATGCCGATCGCCTGCGTAGCCAGCAGGACTCGGCACGGCGCTACACACCGATCATTCTGGCAGAGGTGACCGGCCCCACGATACCGATCGCTACACGGCTCAGCACTGCCACTGGTGGATTGTCGGAAGACGCACGGCGCTGGGTACGCCAGCATTGGCCCAACCTGCGTGAAGCATTCGATCGAGCCCCGATCGTGGCAGGACTGACCGACAGTGCCGCGGCCTCTGTGGTGGTGCTGCGCACTGCCGATGGATCCGAACGCATCGCCGAGGCGTCTACGATCGCAGACACCTCAGCCGTAAGTGCGACCATCGATCGATTGCTCGCTGCAGCTCCGACAAGCGTCCGCAGCGAGGTACGCACTGCCCTGCGTCCGCTGATCGACGCCACGTGGGCCGTGGATCCGATCGCCACTGCCGCAGCTCGCGAGGCGGCTGCGGCCTCGGTCTCCACCACCGCCGAGATCATCCGACAGGGCGATCTGATCGTTGCTCAGGGGCAGCGGCTGGACGAAGGCACACTGCGCCGGCTAGCCGGCTATCGCAACGCTCAGTACCTACGGTCGGAAACACCGTTCAGTTTTTACATGCTGCTCGGCAGTCTGGGCCATGCGATCCTGATCGCCGCCTTTGTGGTGCTGTACTTGCTGATCCTGCGTCCAAGCTCGTTCGAGCGGACCGGACAGCTCGGGAGCCTGTTGGCCTTGCCGGTTCTGACCGGCGCACTCGGATGGCTGTCGATCCGCCTGGAACCCGTGGTACCCTACGAGTATCTGATCATGGTACCGGCGCTGAGCATGATCGTGACCATCCTGTACGAAGCACGTACGGCACTGGTGATCACCATGGCCATGGCCTTGTCTGCCGGGGCTGCTCGCGCGGATGACTATGGCATCGTTCTCGTTCTTCTGGCAGGGGGCGTGTTGGGTGTCTATAGCGCCCAGAATGTGCACAGCCGTACACAGATCTTCACGTCGATCATCGCCATCTTTATCGGCCTGACCGTTGCCACGCTGGCCGTAGAACTCGAACGCACAACACCGGTGGCCACGCTCTGGCCCAAACTGCTGATGGCTACGGCCAACGCCGTGATCTCTCCGCTGATCACCTTTGCCGTGATCATCGTGTTCGAGCGTCTCTTCAATGTGGCTACCGACATGCGTCTGGAAGAGTTCGACTCGTTGAATCACGACCTGCTCAAGAAGCTCAACGACCAGGCTCCGGGCACCTATCAGCACACGCTTGCCGTGGCTCGTCTGAGCGAGGCCGCTGCCATCGCCATTGGAGCCAATGCCCTACTCACCCGTGTTGGAGCGTACTTCCACGATGTCGGCAAGCTCGAGAAGAGCGAATACTTCGTGGAGAACCAGATGAACATCGGCAACAAGCACGACAAGCTCCCACCGAAACGCAGCGCAGCGATCATTCGCCAGCATGTCCAGAACGGACTGGAGCTGGCCAAGGAATACGGGCTTCCGGAGCGTATCTGGAAGTTCATCCCGATGCACCATGGCACCAACTTGATCAAACACTTCTACCATCTGGCGCTGGAAGAGGCCGAGGGCACGGACAGCACGGTAGACGAAGCGGATTTCCGCTACCCTGGTCCCAAGCCGGACTCCCGCGAAACGGCCATCGTGATGCTGGCCGACGCCGTCGAGGCGCTGTCTCGCCTGGAAGACACGTCCAACCGGACCACGCTCTCCGCGGCGGTGGAGTCCATCATGGTAGACCGCATGATGGACGGACAACTCAGCAACGCACCGCTTACGCTGCAGGATCTGGATGCCATCCGTGCGTCGTTCGTAAAGAGCCTGATCGGCATGTCGCACAAGCGGATCCGGTATTCCGGTACGGAAGATCAGACACGGACCGAGAGCGGGGCATAATGGAGCCCGAGTTGCCGATCGGACTCACTCGGGCCTTACGGAGTTTTCAGGCATATCTCCGACTGGAACGGGGCTTGGCAGAGAAAACACTTGACGCCTATCAGCGAGACACGCGAAGATTTGCCGAGTTTCTGGCCGAGCGCGGCATCGATCGGTTCGAAGCCGTAGAACGGACGTCCCTTCGTGGATTCTTCGAGACCCTTGCCGATGCAGGATTGGGAACCACATCGCGAGCACGATATCTGTCGTCCATCAAACACCTCTTTCGGTTCCTTACGTCCAGCGGAGCATGTTCGGTAGACGTGACCGAATCGCTCGAACTTCCCCGCACCAAGCGTCGATTGCCCGACGCCCTCTCAGTGGAGGAGATGGACCGGTTGCTGCAGACCATGGCCGCTCCAACAGAGACCGGCGTAGCTCCATCGGCCTACGAGCTTCGTGATCGCGCGATCCTGGAAACCCTCTATGCCTGCGGTTTGCGTGTGAGTGAAGTGCTCACACTCAAACAACATGATGTGCTGACCGATGTGCAACTCCTGCGTGTCCTCGGCAAGGGGTCCAAGGAGCGCCTGGTACCGATCGGCAGCACCGCCCTGCGGTGGATCCAGCGCTATCAGCTCGAAGCACGGGGTCGACTCCTGACCACGGCCCAGACCGACGACGTGCTGTTCCTGAATCATCGCGGCAAGCCCCTCTCCCGCATGAGTGTGTGGAATATGATCCAGAAGGCGGCTGCTCGCGCCGGCCTGGAAGTGCATGTGCATCCGCATATGTTTCGGCACTCGTTTGCCACACACTTGCTGGAGGGTGGCGCCGACTTGCGGGCCGTACAGGAGATGCTGGGCCATGCTGACATCGGCACCACGCAGATCTACACCCACATCGACCGGGAATACGTCAAGGAAGTGCACACGTTGTTCCACCCCCGTTCGCGAAAGGCGTCCACGTGATCGTACTGTTGATCGGCCTGTTGCTGACGCTGTGTCCTTCGTCGACATCCGGCGCGGTGCGTACCGGCATCGACGTGTTGATCGATCGCCAATTCCGCGATGTGAGGGGGCTAAAGGTGGTGCTGGTCACGCATGCTGCCGCCAGAGCCTCTACAGGGCGCAGCACAGCAGAGGAGTTCCTGCGTCGACGTGATGTAACGGTCCTGCGTCTGCTGGCTCCCGAGCACGGATACTATGGCGTGGTCCGAGCCGGAGCCCACGTGGACGACGACACGGTGATGGGTACGCCTGTGCTTTCCCTTTATGGCGCTCTTCGGCGTCCATCGGCAGCGATGATCACCGATGCCGACCTGGTGGTGCTGGACCTGCAGGACATCGGCTCCCGTTCGTACACCTACATCAGCACCATGGCCGAGGTGATGGATGCCTGCGGCGAGTATCAGGTACCGCTGATGATCCTGGACCGCCCCAATCCTCTTGGAGGCGTGGTGGTAGACGGCGCGCTGCCGGACCCGCAGATCAAAAGCTTTGTTGCCAGGCTTCCGGTGCCATACATCCATGGCCTTACCATGGGTGAACTGGCCAACATGGCCAATGGTGAGGACTGGCTCTCGGGTGGCGACCGTACGCGGCGCTGCGCATTGCAGGTGATCGAATGCACGGGGTGGAAGCGAACCATGTCGTGGGAGCAGACCGGCCTGGATTGGTATCCCACGTCGCCCAACATTCCCTCGGCCGATGCAGCTCGCGGTTATGCCGTTACGGGACTGTGCGGCGAGCTGGGCCTTGCCAGCATCGGGATCGGCACCTCAGCCCCCTTCACCATGATCGGCGCACCAACCTTCCCGGAAGATCCGGAACTGGTTGCCCTCCTGCGCACGTATGGCGTGATCGCCCGGCGTGGTCACTTCCTGCCCATTGCGGGCAAGTTCGCCAAGGAAGAGTGTCAGGGATATCATCTGGCCTTCAAGCGCGATACCACGTTCAAACCCTTTCATGCCGCCATGGCCTTGATCGTGCATCTGCGCGATCGCTTTCCGGCCGTGCTCACGCCGGAGGTACGCACCTCCAATCGAGGACAGATGTTCGTGAAGACCTCAGGGACCGAGCGGATCATCGAGGCCTTGTACCGCGGTGATCGCTGGTCGGCGATCGAGCCGTTGTGCCGGCAGGGACTTCGGGAGTTCGAGCTGCGCCGACTCCCCTACTTGATGTACTGACGGCTCCGCAGAATGTGCGTGAGTCGCACGATGGCAAGGCCAACGGATACTGGCCGAGTGTCGGGATCGGGTTCGTAGAACACGTGGTCGCCTTCCACCACCATGCCGGTAGACCCGCCGCCATCCAGATTCATGGCATGATGAGCGCCCAGGAGCTGCATCACGCTGGCCAGCTGATCCAGCGTCAACCCATCGGTCCCTCCTCGCAACGGTGGCTCCACTGCCACCATGATCAGCTTGTTGCCGGTACGATCGGTCCCGATCGCCGTTCGTGCCAGATTCTTGCGGATGAAGCGCCTCCCGGTGACCCCTTCCTGTGCAGCCTCCTGTTTGGCCTTGCCGTCCCGAACGATCCGCGGTGTGCCACAGACCGCATTCATGAACCGCGTCTCCGAATGCAGATTGGTGCCCACCTCCAGCATCACAGTGTCTCCAACGGATGGAAGGGGGCCCGCCAGAGCACCACGCGGGATGCTCAGGATGCATCCACGCAAGGGCATCTGCACCTTGCCGGTGTCGATCCCGATCACGCGGCATGGCGTAGGCACATTCACGCCGGGTGATCGCAGGTACCGCATGCGGATCTTGATGGTGGGATACTCCCGTGAGTTCTCGATCTGGGCCTTGGCCAGCTCCTGGCGCATTACGGCCTGAGACAGTTCGACCTCCGTGGAATCGTCGCTCAGGAAGGACGTGTCCTTCATCGCCTCGTTGAACAACCACTCTACCTGGTCGGGTGTGACATACGGTACGGTCTCCCCGGCAAAGCGGTTATACAAGACCACGCCGAGAGAGTCCATCCGACGGTTGGCACTGCCGATGCTGATGCGTGTTCGCCCCCAGGACGCTACGGCCTGGATCTTGAAGGTGTCGATATAGATCCGGTTGCGCACATCGAACCAGGCGCTCGACCAACCCTTGTACGGTGCCATCTCGATCACTTCACCATCGATCACGCAGGGTCCGATGGGGTTATTCCGCACGGAGGCCCAGAAGTTGGCGTTCACCAATGCCAACACCGCATCGCCACGCTCCCGACCATACCGGTCGGACATGGCCTTGATCATTTCGCGGCTCGACGCGTGGTCTTTCCCCTTGACCACGCGAATGGCATTCCCGGCGATCGTACGATCCAGCGTGACCACATGCACGACCGCAGGACGCCGCCCGTTGGTCTTGTATTCGGCATAGCGAACTCCCGGGGCGATCTCGCGTTCCTGCTGAACGATCAGGCGTTTTACGGGCGTGTTCGCCCCCTGCAGACCTGAAACGGCTACCAGCATCATGCAGCCAAGCAGGATGATCCGAAGGGGCAAGATCGGTGAGCAACGATGATCCACGAACTCGAACATACACGCAGCGCGCTGAGGCGGCAACCCGAGTAATCCACAGGCATAACGAACCAAGGGGGTTCGTAGCTTTGCCCCCACTGATTTCACCTGCAACGAACGGATCGATATGTCTACTGTGATCACCCTGGAACGTTCCAACGGCATCGCCGTGGTAACCCTGAACCGCCCGGACAAGCTGAATGCCCTGAATGCTGAAGTGCTAGATGCCCTGGACGACGCATTCACCAGCCTGGCGTCCGACGCCGACGTCCGCACCGTTGTGATCACGGGTGCCGGACCCAAGGCCTTTGCCGCCGGTGCCGACATTTCCGAGCTACATGAACAAGACGCCCCGTCGGGCAAACGGTTCGCCGAGCGGGGCCAGCGCGTGTTCAATCTGATCGAACGTCTGGGTAAACCAGTGATCGCAGCCGTGAACGGTTTCGCGCTTGGCGGCGGATGCGAGCTAGCCATGGCCTGCCACATGCGCTTTGCCTCGACTACGGCTCGCTTTGGGCAGCCGGAGATCAACCTGGGGATCATCCCCGGATATGGTGGTACCCAGCGGCTGCCACGTCTGGTGGGCATGGCAAAGGCCTATGAACTCGTCTTGTCGGGCGACATGATCGATGCAACACAAGCACACCGACTGGGTCTGGTCAACCGACTCTATGCACCGGAAGAGTTGGTGGCACAGTCGGTGGCCTTCGCCGAAGCCCTCGCAGCCAAGGCTCCACTAGCCTTGTACGCCTGCCTGGAGGCCGTGCAAGCCGCCGGTGATGTGTCTGGACTCGAGGGCTTGTACATGGAGGCCAGCATCTTTGGTCGTACGTGCGGGACAGCGGATTTCAAGGAAGGCACACAGGCCTTCCTCGAAAAACGGACCGCCTCGTGGTCGGGACGTTGAGCCGGCAATGCTCGTTGGTCTGATCGACCTCGTCTACTCTACCGTCGCTGTTCCCCTGGCGAGAGCCACCGCTTGGTTTCTCGGCTTGTTCTCGGACACGTGGCGACGTTGGCATGTAGAGCAACAGCAATGGCAGACTAGCGTCGGCGAACTTCCACCTGGTACTCGCATCTGGTTCCATGCTGCCAGCATGGGTGAATTTGAGCAGGCCATGCCGATCATCGATCGCCTGCAGCGCCGGATTCCCGACCTGGTGGTGGTGGTTAGCATCACGTCGTTATCCGGCATCAACCATGCACGTCGCATGCCGAACGTGGACTGCGCATTTCTGCTACCGTTGGATCGGAGATCGACCATGCGTCGACTTGTGCGATCGATCCAACCTTCCGTATGTGTGATCGATCGCTATGACCTCTGGCGCAACATGATCGTGGAACTCGACCGTGCCTGCGTGCCGATCGTCTTGGTGAATGCCACGGTCCCTTCGTCGGCAACACTTCCTGTCTTGCATCATTGGGTAGCCGACTCGTACCGCCGGCTCTCATCCGTCACATCAGTTACGGATCACGATGCCGAACGCCTGCATCGGATGGAGCCAAGCCTCTCCGTTGCGGTGCTGCCGGACACCAGAGTGGATCGCGTGCGGGATCGCCTAGCCGCGACACCAGATCATTTCGAGTACCTGCGTACGTCGAGGCCGGTAGTGGTGATCGGAAGTTCCTGGCCGGCCGATGAGCGCTTGTGGGGTGAAGTGTATACGACTGGTCTACGACAGCGCCTCCAGCTGTTCGTTGTACCCCACCAATTCACTCCGGAGTCGATCGCACAGTCCTGCACACTGTTCTCAGCGGTGCCCTTGTCCGCGGTCGTCGGCCCCTGCGAAGATCCGATCGTGGTTGACCGTATGGGCATCCTGGTTGAACTCTACCGCGTAGCAACAGCAGCGTTTGTGGGAGGGGGCTTCGGCGCTGGTGTGCACAGCACCACGGAACCGGCAGCACTCGGCATCCCGATCGCCTCCGGACCGGGCATCAGCCGCTCTTCAGATGCGCGTTCTCTGGAAGTTCGTGGTATCCTGACCACAGTGTCCACGGCAGCCGAACTGCATGCGTGGGTCCACAACGCGGTCCTGAACGATCAGCGTCGAGCTGCCATTTCCCTGTTAGCCGCAGAGTGGTTGCAGGAGCGGAGCGGAAGTGCCGATCAGTATGCCGAGAAGGTTCATAGCTCGATCGCTATCGAACGACCCTGAAGGTGGCTTGCCCAACGGTCGAAGAGGCTCGAACCACGGCGTGATACACGCCTGTGGGCAGCGACGAGGTGGGTATCGTTGCGGCGTGATCCTGGAGAGCCCCTTGCAACATTACCCTACCCTGACCATCGATCACTTCTACGGTACCGCTTGACACTGGCGCTGTGATCGTTACATGGTCGTCTGCCGGGTTCGGCACTGCATGGAGATCGATGTAACCAACAGATCCTTCATCCACCGAAACGGGCGTTGGTGGGGTAAGCTTCAGGATGAACGCATGCAGGTCGTCGCTGCTGATATAGACGCTTCCGTCTGCAGCCAAGGCCATTCCAACGGGCCGTGCCCATCGGGTATCCACACGATTGGAGTCGATGATAAAGCCAGTGCAGAACTCGTGGACAGCATTGGCGATGGTATCCTGATCGCTATCAAACTCCAGGAATACGACCTTGGCACCACTAACGGGTGATCGATTCCAGGATCCGCGCAGGACCACGAAGAGACCATTCTTCCAACGGTCGGGCATGCCGGGATGACTCCATTCGAGTTCCATGGGTGCGCAATGCGCCCAGACGAGGGCGGCTGGCGGCACCATGGCGTTCACATCGGAACTGTCACTGGCCGTGATCGGAAGAAGATCGCTATAGCCAGGAGCGGAGAAGTTGAACCAGTTCTGCTGATGATAGGCTATCGGATAGCCGTAGAACCCGTTCGGTCGGACAATGTCGATCCATTCCGGTGGGATGTTGTCTCCCTGCAGATCGCTCCCGTTATTGTTGGCCCAGAGAACACCGGTCCGTGGATGGAGCGTCATCCCTACGGCATTGCGCACACCCCGAGCGTAAACCGTGCGATCACTACCATCCCAGGCGTACTCTTCGATCACCGCTCTGGTAGGCTCACGATCGGCATTGCCCCTTGAACCAACACTCAGATAGAGCTTTCCGTGTACGGAGTCCAATACCACGGTCCGCGTCCGGTGATTACCACCGGTTTGATCCGGCTGTTGCGTTTTGTTGACCACGATCGTACTCTGATCGTAGTTGTACCCTATACCGGCCGAGCGCCAACGCCTTACCACGCCTGCCTCGGCTGCGGTGTACATCGTGTCGCGGTAGAACTTGACATCGCCACAGACTGCCGTTGTACGCGCCGCGATCACTGCCTCGTCGGCAACACCATCGCCGTCGAGATCCGGCAGTGCATAGACAGCATTGCGATCCATATCAGCCACGTACAACACGCTGTCCGGCCCCCAGTCAAGGAAGCGCGGTTTATCCAATGCAGAGCCGGCAAAGTACACGTGCGCCGTCCACCCACGTGGAATAAAGACCACGTGACGTTGTGGGTCGAGTCCTAAACCGGCGAACTGCGGAGGAACCGTGATCGTCGTCCGCACAAGCCCGGTATCGACCACCGGGGTCCAAGGGATATCTCCTTGAGCACGGACAAGATGTAATCCTCCTATGACCAGGAAGGCGAAGACGGTACAAAGGGTAATACGCATACTCACAACTTCGAGAATGGCACACTGCGAGGACATCAAGACCAAGCCCCCTTCCGGCATACGCCAGAAGGGGGCTTGAAAGTTCCGTATCAGGATCTACGGTCTGCGCTTAGTGCACGACCGTGATCACCTGAGGCTCGCTGACGAACGGACCGGAGATCACGCGGTAGTAGTACGTGCCAGCCGGGACCGTGGTAAGATCGAGCGACAGTTGGTACTCGCCGCGGCTCTGATTCTGGTCGATCAGATCCATCACACGCTGACCCATGTTGTTGTACAGGACGATGCGCGTGCGGCCGTCGAGACCGATCGAGTAGTTGATCGTAGCAGGACCCGTGACCGGGTTCGGCGTTGCCGGCTTGACCGAGAACTGCGTGGAGCTGATGCTCACAAGGCGCAGAGACTTGGCACAATCCGGATCGATCTCGATCTCGCCGTTGATGTCGCGGAAGAGGACGTAAGCCTTGCTCACACCTTGAACATCCGAACCATCGAAGTCCACCGTGTACGAATAGATCGATACCGGGGTACGGAAGAGGTTCGTCTGATCCGAACCCGTTCCGAGGAACGAGTCGAAGGTGACCAGGAAGAACGGCGTTTCGCCATCATTCACGAGCGGCGTCGGACCTGCCAGGTCGATCTCCATAGAGTTCGGCACATTCGAGCCAGCCGGCGTGAACGGCTCAACCTTCAGGATCGTCCAACCTTCGGCCAGCGTACCATTCAGGATGATGTCTTCCTTGTTCATACGTGGGCGGACCAGGGCCGGATCCCACGACATACGTACACGCATTTCATTGATCTGTGCGTTGTCCAGTGACTCAGGATCTGCAGCCAGGCTGACAGCCACGTTCACCGACTCGCCAACTTTGACGCGGTACGACGTCTTACGGGCACCATCTTCGTTGAATTCGCCAACAAAGTTGGTGGTCTCGAGGAACAAGCCATCGCCGCTGACCGTAGCCGTCTTGACTTCCTGGTTCAGATCGTCGGTAATGTCGATCGTAGCCGAGAAGTTCGAGCCACGCCAGTTGATCGCCGAGCCGGCACCTTTCTGCGTAAGCGTAGCCATGGTCTGACCGGCGCGCATCTTGGTAACGAAGTCAGGAATGAACTGAACACGAACGATGCCATCCTGACCCGGGTTGACCGTGAGCTGACCATTGGCCGGCTCTACAACTGTGAAGCGCGAAGCATCCGGACCTTGCGGCAAGCTGATGGTGTACGTACGAGCTTGAGCTTCGGTGTGGCGAACCACGACCTGCAGCTCTGCAGCGTTGTACACATACTGCTCGATATATGCGTCGGTAACCGTGTAGTCGCCACCAACCACTTCAGCTGTCAGCGTATACACTGGGGTATACGGTGCAGCACCGTTGGTCATGTCGGCAGGACGGGTAACGATCTCATACTGAGCCGTGTAGGAGCCCGAAGCATTCGGGTTGAACGACACATCGAGGTCGCGAGACTCACCACCACTCAGGCGCCAAGGCGCTGCCGGCGACGGTGCATTCAGGATCGTGAAGTTGTTCGCGGCGCCCACAATGCGGATGTCCGTGATCACCACATCATGCGTACCATTCGTGTTACCCGTTGTCGGGTTGGTCACATCCTGGTAGTTGGTGTTGGAGATCGGGATCTGCATCGTTACGACGGCATCACCTTGATTGAAGACACCGAAGTTCTGATCGGCACCCTTCACCTGCGGTTGCCAAGCGATACCACTCAGGTCCACAACATACTCAGGTACGATCGAGTTGTTCGGGAACACCAGTTCCGCTTCGTAGTTGCTGCGCTCGGCACCACGATTGGGCTGCTCAGTTGGTACGAACTCGATGTTGATGTACTTGCTCGAAGGACCGCTCTTCAACAGTGTGATCGGGAACGTACCAACATTGCCATTATCCACGATGCGGAAGTTGGCAGCGTCGGCACCACGGATGATCGGCTGAGAGAACTCAACGCCGAGGTCGCCGTTGTTCTCGAACGTTACTTGCTGAGGATAGCTCGTAATGCCCTGTGCCGTCTGCACATTGTCGAGCACGCGGACATTCCACGGTTCTGCAGCTGCATAGATCTCTACGTCGACACCGTTACCGATCAGGACTGCGATCGAGTCTACCTCGACAGCGTTCGAGTAGAACGGAACGTCCATACGGTGTTGAACACCGGACTCACCTTCCGGGCTGTAGGTCACATGGAACGTGTGACGAGCGCCACCCGGCAGGGTCAGCGGCAGGACGTTGTCCAGATTCTCCGGATTCTTGAAGTAGCGGCTCGTTGCATTGAGCAGCGTCTTGTCGTAGCCGGTGATGATCAGGTCTACATCGCTGGAGTTGATGATCTGGACCGGCTTGCGAATGCCAGGCGACGAGGCCGGGATGTTCACCCAGGTCTGATCTTCCACATAAATGATCGGAGCTTCCGAACGGACACGGAGTTCAGCCGTGAGTTGGTCGAAGCACTCGAGTTCAGCAATGATCGTGTCGACCTTTTCCTTGGTGTCGTTGGTTACGGCACAAACCTGTACCGTGAACGAAGCACCCGGATCGATGATGAAGTTATTCGGAGTAAAGCGGAAGTTGCCAGGGAAGTACTTCGCGGTGAGTTGCTTGACCGTTACCGGTGCATCGGTGCGAAGGTTCGTGAACGTGACCGTTTTGCATACCTCGGTGTTGAACGGAATGGTACCGAAGTCAACCTTCTTCGGATCCCAGTCGATCTTGTCCGCGATATAGGTATAGGTCTTCTCAATGAACTTGCCGGAGCGGGTTACCACGCGTACGACCGCCATGGCGTCCTTGGTCTTGTCCAGAACGTTCACATTGAACTTCACCTTCTTGTCGCCGGAGTCGAACTTCTCGTCAACGATCAGTTCGTAGTTGTCCAGGCTTTCGGCATATACCGTGAAGATCGAACCGCACTCGGAGTCTTCCGGCAGGATCTTACCTTCGGCATCAACGTCGCCGCAAAGCAGTGTCTCAACAACGGCCAGAGAATCGTCGCACGGGATGGCAAGATCAACAGCCACCGGCGTGCCGTAGGCACGACCTTGCTGCAGACCATCCAGCGAGCCGTAGGTCCAACCCATCCACTTCACGTCTTCGGTTTCGGACTCGACCACGTGGTCGCCGGCACCGATCGGCGTGCGGATAAAGGCGTACGGCGTGCCAGCCAGCATCCGCATCGAGCCACCGAAAGCGGAGCTGAGCGAACGACCGTCAACCTTGATCTTGGCTACTTCTTCCGGCTTGAACACAATGTTGAAGAAGTTGTCCATGCCTTCCGGCGAGTGGAAGACCGCGTAATTCACGTAGCGGTCGGTGGACGGTACATATTGAAGCATCGGCATGCCGGACTCCACGGTCGGGTGACCCTGGGTGGCATCGCCATTCTTCGAAGCGGCTGCCGGCGGGAGGATCTTGGCGTACGACTTGCCATAGTGACCCATCAGGATCGGCTTGTCGGCTTTCCAGAACGTGGCCTTTTCGACCGAGGTCTCGAGCCAGGTCTCACCGCGATTCAGCTTCTTGATATTCTTGAAGTCAGAACCGTCTTCGCGCATAGCCGTCAGCGTGGTGTTGTCTTCCAGCGCCACGAAACGGATCACGTCGCCACGGTCGTCATCAATACCGAATTCCACCGAAGCCTGACCCGTAACGCGCGTTGGCGTGTACTGAGCCGGCACCGTCACGAACTCCGTGCCGGCCATTTCGAACGGCAGCATGGCGTCGTGGACGTTGTTACGCACAAAGTGTGCTTCTGCAGCGAACATACCGGTCGGCGGAAGCACGTCCGGATAACGCATGATGGCCACCTTGGTATGGCCGGAGATCACGCCAACCGGACGGCTGGAACGGATCCAGGTGCCGGAAAGGTCGGTGGTGAACTCTTTGTTGTACGGCTCGTCGATCTTGGCCTTGATCAGGAAGGTCTCACCTTTCTCGAGCGTGACCAGGCCGGTCTGGCCTTTGCGCACACTCGGCTGATCACGACCACCTTCGGTATCGAACGTCGGCGTGTAGGACACCACCGTGTTGTCTTTTGCAGCGATGATCAGGATCTGTGCCGGGCGATACTTGTACCCTTGGCTGGACGAACCATACCGATCCTGATAAAAGTTCATCGTGTAGTAGTTCCGTCCCCACGCTTCGATCGGCAGGTTGCGAGCCAGTTCGCCATTACCCATCCAGGCTTGATAGGTAGAGACAGAGATGGGCTTGTCCGCCGTAACGGAAATACCGAAGCCGTTACGGGCTTCCGATTCCTCGTTCATGTAGGCCGTGGAGATCGGCACGCGCAGCACTTCGTTCGGCTGAATCGTGTACTCACGATTGATCCCAGCTGCGGAGTTGATCGCGGACGGCGTCGTGATCTTCACTTTCGCCTTCGAACGTGAGGAAATGAACAAGACCATCGGATTCGGCAACGGCTTCTCCGTTGGGCTTGCCCATACCTGCGGGAATGCCACCAGATACTGGCGACCTTCCATCAGGCCCATCGTTCCACGCTTCTCTGTTACGTCCTGCGCAACAGCAGCTCCGGCAGTCATCGCTAGCAACACGAGGGTTGCTACCATGCCCCGGAAAATGTTTGGAACAAAACTCATCGAATGACTCCTGGTTGATAGGTCAAAACGAACACAAATTTTCGGAGGAGATTCAGCGCTACATTCCTGTAGCATTCTAATAATATACGATTTATCGTGGCACATGCAACTACCGGAATCATCACCTTCGTGACTATCTCACTCGTCGCACCTTTACCCCGTACGCGTGAATAACACATATATGCATAGAGAGTTACACCTCCCCGGCAGGAGTTATCCACCGCGAACCGACTGAGCGAACGAGCTTTCCGACCCACCGGTCAACAACCGGCTCCAACGGTAGGAAGATCACGGCGAACACAATGCCAACGAGAACGTCCACGACGTAGTGGTATCGCAGGTAAACCGTTGAGAATATGAGACTTCCGCCGATCACAACAAAAACCCATCGGTATCGGGAGCGGAATCGAAAACCCAGGATGATATTCACGAGCGTCATCATCGTGTGCCCGCTGGGCATACAATCACGGTTCACCACGCCGGCCGGATCCGAGGCCCCTACGGCTACCCCGCCCCCTACATTGATCACCTCCCGTATCCACGGCGTAAGGGCGATCCCGGGCAGTTCTGTATCGAGTGCCGAGAACGGATGCAGCGTAAACCTGGGACCGATAGCCGGCATCGCAAAGTAGGCCAGGTACGAAACGAAGTAGCAGAACACCATCCCTCGGGCGAAGAGGTCCAGCCGCTGCAGGTCTCCTTTGCGCCACAGCTCAACGGCCTGCATGATCGGCAGCACGTAGAACAGGAAATAGCAGATCTGCAGGTATTCGGTCAGCAGCGGCCACGCGTAGGAACCCAGGACAACGGTGGGATCGGCATGCAGCAGCCAGCGATCGGCCGCGATCAGCAGGTCGTCGTAGTCCACCGGATGGACCACCGGCACATACACGTGTACCTGGTCGTACATCAGGTAGATGATCGGGATCACATAGAACCGACGCAGCAGCGAAAACAGCGGTGCATCGGTCAGGGCATGGAGCACCACCAGAGCCCCGATGCCAAACGCCAGGAAGACATCCAGCAGCACCTTGCTGAGTGCCACGGGAATGTGGGGGTAATAGATCAGCGACAGGATCACGAAGATCGTAAGCAGGACAAGGGTATAGATGTCGTACGAGACGATGTGACGCAGGGCCCGATCTGCCACCTCTCGCATGCCGGCAGATGCTGTTCGATGAGTACTCATGCTATAGGCCCTTCCACGAGACCCAGATACACCTGCGCGATCTCATCAGGGAACAGTTGCTCTGCTCGCAGATCACTCAATCGGCGCCCGTCCGGCAGCACCAGTGACTGCAGATCTGCCCCATGCTGCCGGGCCCAGCCGGCCAGACTGTTGGTCATCACTTTTCGACGCTGCCCAAACGCTGCCCGCACAAACTCCATGAATGGGGCGAAGGGGGCTGATGTTGGGGTCTGGTCGCGGAACTGGAACAGCACAACGGCCGATGTGACGGACGGACGAGGAAAGAACGACCCGGGCTGTACCGTTGCCACGATCGTTGCGCTAGAGGCATACCAGGTTGCGATACTCAGGATCCCGTAGTCCTTACTGCCAGGTCGTGCCACGCAGCGCTTGGCAACTTCGCGCTGCATCATGATCACGGCCGATCGCAGGTCGTGCCGCTGATCGAACAACCAGAATAGGATCTCGGACGTGATCGCATACGGGATGTTGCCGATCACCAATCGGTGGTGCGCCGGAATTGAAGGAAAGACGTCGCGAACCCGGAGCTGGAGAACGTTCCCTCGCCGAACTTCCAGCCGACCGGCCGCACTCTTTACGAGCGATTGAAGCACATCGACCGCGCGCTCATCCAGATCGACCGCCACGACTCGACCAACGTTGGTCCGAACAAGGTGTTCGGTCAATGCTCCGCCACCAGGTCCGATCTCCAGCACCACATCGTCCGGTCGGGCTTCAAGGAACGAAGCGATCTTCTGTGCGGTTCGGCTATCCGTGAGGAAGTTCTGACTCAGGCGCTTCTTCGGTGCAAGAGACGGCTTCATCCTCCGCGCCCTTGCGAAAAACCACGACTGAACTGCTCCCAGAGGTCTTCCAGGGCATGCGACATCACCTTCGTGTCCCCAATGGTGGGCATGAAGTTCGTGTCGCCGTTCCAGCGTGGTACCAGGTGCCAATGCACATGATCAGGCACGCCGGCACCAGCTGAGCGACCAAGGTTCGCCCCAAAGTTGAAACCATGAGGATGGATGATCTGGTTCAACACACGAATCGCCTGTTGCGTCACGAGAGTCATCTGCACGGCTACGCTGTTCTCCAACGCCTCGAACTCGGCCACATGATCCCTTGGTGCGATCAGAAGGTGTCCGGCATTGTAGGGGTAGCGATTCAACACCACCACGCAGTGTTCGAACTGCGCCACAACCAGGTTCTCTGGCGTACCCTCCGGCGCACTCCCACACTCGCACAGGAAACATCCACTATCGTTCGACGCATCGGCGGCACCCACATAGTGCGACCGCCAGGGTGACCACATTCGTTCCATGCTTCAGACCTATCCAAAAACAAACGATGCCCGCTGAAGGCGGGCATCGGGACACGATTCTACATCATGTGTGGGTGGGACGCCTTACAGGGCGAATCGAAGATCCACACCGAATTGCAGGGCATTGATCCGAAGGTTATCATCCGAGCTCACTTCGGTGATACCGTAGTTATAGAAGGCGTGCGGAACCAACAGCACCCGCCCAATGGGGATCTCGTACTGGACGCCGGCCTTGATGCCCACACGGATCGGGTTGTGACCCGGCAGGTCGTCCTGATTCGTGATGATGGTCCGGCCATTGTCGGTGTAAATCGCATCCGGGGCCAATGCCGGGTCGAACACGGCATTCTGGGGCTCGACCAGCTCCATCCGCTGCTCGCGCTCGGAGCCGATCACCAGACCCACGCTCGGGCCAACCACGATGCCAAAGTAGCTATCGAACAAGTTGAGCTTGTACAGCACTTCAAGGTCGATCGTGGAGTACTTGATCTCTGCAACGTGGCGAACCGTACTGTACACAACATCGCCATTCGGATCAAGCGATGGCAGTCGGTCGCCTTCCTCGTCGTAGAACGCCGGGATATAGTTGTACAGGACCTTGGCGATGATCGAAGACTTGGAGTCCTTGGGCGAGCCGAGGAGGTACTCGAACGAGCCCCCTACGTAATACCCATTCCCGGTTCCCGTTTCGAAGACCGGACACAGAACGTCCCCGGCAACGGACTGGAATCCGGATGAGTGAAGGGATCGGTTATAACCAACAACCGGACCGACATAGACGCGAGGGCGCCCCTTTGCCGGAACGAGTGGGTTCGCCAGCTCCTGCTGGGCTAGTAGCTCCCCGCCCGCTACCGTGGCTAGCAGAACGACGACGACGAACAGTCTCCTCATACATGCACCCTATTTGACCAAGACTACGGGAAGGATCTGCTCCCCGCTCCCATACCGTACGATCAGGCCGTAGAATCCACTAGCTCGATCGGAAGTCGAGAAATTACAATGGTGTATCCCCTTTTGCAACGGGAATTTATCAGCAAGGACTGCAACCTCTCCCGTGGCAGATAGCAAATGTAATTGGATTTCGGTCTCGTGCGAACTTTCGATCAACAAATCTAGCTGATCGCCCACCGGGTGGCCCACAATCGAGACCCGCACTTGAGGGAGTGCATCAAACAAGACCGAGCGCAAATTCCCGCCGCAGGCCTCTACGGTAAGCAGCAAACGGTCCGTTACTTCATCCGAACACGAGGTGGCCGAGACCTGACCGTCCAACACGATCCCGTTCACGTCCCTCCACAGGGGTGTGCCCACCAGCTCTCCGCGAAGATCATAGGGGGCTTGCACGGGTTCGCTCAGAACGATCATGGTACGATCAGCGATTCGGGTAACGGCTGCCATCACGACACGATTCACTCCTGTCCGATCGGTTACGCGAACCGGGATGGGAGACACGTTGGGCTCCCACCGATCCGCCGGAGCCGTGAGCAAGATCTCCAGGTTTTCCGGGACATCCAGCGAATCCGTTCGCTGCGCCGAGAACGACACCACCACCGAGCCCCCGTTGGCAACCGGATCAGAGATCTCCAGATCGAAGTCCGGCTCCGACGAGCGTAGCTCCACGTTCTTGGTGATGGTGATCGATTCACCATCGTCGAGCCAGACCACGGCCCGCACGTCGCGAGATATTGAAGCCCGCGTAGAGATCTCCGTGAACGTGTAGGTGCGTTCTGCTCCCGGGCGAAGAGGTCCCAACTGATCCGTGAAGCTGCGAAGGGTAGACATTATCTCGATGTCCACGCGTACCGGAGTGATGTCTAACGTACCCGTATTGGTCACCACCACCACAAAGGTGTCCTGAACGCAAGCGTCCACCGTGTCGGGACACCGGAGAGCTGCCGCCCAAGAACGCACGGGTTCATCGATACCGTTCCCACGAATTCGGATCACGGAGGTGATGGTGTCGTTGCCAACCGTTGCATGGTCTACCTCGATCTCCATCGTATGCTGTCCAAGGCGTGTTGGCGTGAACCGCAGGTTGCCGACGACCGTGCTGCCCATCGGAAGCACCTGCATGGCGTCCACGGCTGGATCGACCACGAACGCCGTAACGTCGGGTCCCACGTGGCGAATGGCGAACACCTCGAGATCCTCGCTGCCAATGGATCGGAGATAGTCTACCACGGAATCCCGCTGCTGACCGATCACCACGTCGCCCATGTCGATGTCGTTCGGCTCTGCAATGGGTAGCATGCCCTGGCCAAGGAGGATCACTTCGACCCGGGGGTGCAGCGCCCAATCCACGACCAACGGGATCGTATCAGCGAACGGACCCTCGCGCGACGGCGAGAATCGCAATGGCAGGTCGATCCCCTCGCCAGGAGCCAGACCGAAGGCCGCTCTGGAGGTGATCGAGGTCACATCGAAAGCCGCCTCTCCCACTACCGGGGCACCGGGAGTCACGCGGCATGCACCGGAGCCGTCGTTGTGGAGGCGCGACAGGGTATCGTAGTCCAGGCCAACACGGCGTTTCCCCCAATCAACGAAGATCTGCCTCACTAGTGGTGCCACTCCCCTCCCACGGATCCACATGGTAGCTCCAAGGCGCGGCGCCGTTGCCACGGTGTCGGTGCGCTCGGTCGATCCCTCTCCCGATGGCGAATAGCAAACACGTACCCAGATCGTGTCGCCCGGCTGCAGCATCCGCGGCAGCGGGACAGACGCAACATCATACCAATAGTCCTGGCCAGCCCCCTTCACGATCGAATCGATGCTTATTGCGGCGATACCGGTGTTCACGATGGGCAGGTCAACGCATACCGTGTCGCCCAGGCGGACCGGTCCAAAATCATGATCTGCCGTCTCGATGGAGGTGGTGGTTCGCCCGACAAGCTCGATCTCCTTGGTAAGGCCACAGCCCAGATCCACGATGAGGCGTGCACTCCGTTGCAGCCCGGTGCTATCGCTGACGTAGCACAGGGTTACCACAACACTGTCGCCCGGGGCCACCACGGTTCCGGCAGCCACGGTGTCTTTCAATGAAAAGTGGCCCGGAAGCCAAAGGCTGATGGAGGAAATGGTGCGGGCTGTAGAGTCGACGTTGACCACGGAAACCGGCACACAGATCGTGTCTCCGGTCGAGGCCTCAAGGACGATACGATCCGGAACGGAGATCGCCGGCGCATCGTACTCAAAGAGCCACTCGCGGCCATTTCCCTTGTGGTCGTAGGCATGCACCACGAACCGGGCGTCTTGCCAGCGATCGCGGACCCACGCCGATATCTGGGTCTTGCCAAACTCGTCCAGCGGATTCGAGATCGCCCAGCGATAGTTGAAGGTCTGCGCGGTCTGGACGATCACCTCCGTCAGCAGCGCGGAATCCGGAGACACATCCACCACCAGGCCATCGATATCCCCACAACTCACGTCAAGCGCGTATTCCGGCGGCGAGCGGTCGTCCTGGGGTAGAGGCTCGTACGCCACGCCGAACAGATTGGCGTAAGAGTCGGCATAGGACGTCCCGTACATCACGCCTGAGAACAGACCAGAGTCGGCTGTGATGGTGTAAACCGCCGGGGTCAGTGGAACGGTCGCCCAATACAGATCGGTGCCCGGCACTTGCTGGGTTTCGATCTCGGGTGCGATGTCCTTTACCAGCAACTGATTGACCCGCATGCTGGGAATGGCCTTGGCCTCGGCGACCACGTTGATGAAGTAGTAGAATCGCTGTGCCGAGCCGATCTGAGGGGTGGAGTCCAGGATCGGGAACTGGAACAGGGCGCGTTCCACGTATTGATCCAGTGGCGGCACCACCACCATGGCCGGATCATAGTTGGGATTGGTTCCGGCGAAGGGCCGACTGCTCGGCATGAACTGCATCACGAAGAACGGCTTGTTGCTGCGGTAATACGCCGGCTTCATCAGCCGAACGTCTCGCCATTCCCCGGCACGGGTAAAGAACTGATCCACCAGACCATCTTCGGTGATGATCTCGATGTGCGTATCCACGTCGGCTGTCATCAGCCGAACAACGTCGCCTTCCTCAACCATCGCAAACGGTGTGGTCACATACTCCATTCCCCAGGTCTGCATTGGTGGCAGCATCTCGACCAGATGGTCCTTGGAGGCATTCACATCCGTTGGAACGCTGGTGCGCATGTGGCCGCTCAACACAGCGATCGGCTTGTCGGCATTGATGCGCGAGCCACTCAGGTCGCCGTAACCGACCAGCGTTCGTGCCGCCTTCACCAGGTAGGTTTCACCGCTATCCAGTTGCACCTGAAACGGGACATTGGCAGGCCTCCCTTGTTCGGTCTGCACCGTGGGCGTGATCGTGACGTCCGTGCGGTCCTCCACGGCCATGATCATGAACTCGGCGCGGCGCTTGGTGGTATCCAGCTCGGGGATCAGCGGATTGCGCATCCGATACTGGTCGGCCGGCATGTTCACGGTAAGGTACTGGGTCCCCAGGTGCTTGACCGGGATCGCGGTGTACGAGTCGGTCGAGGTTGCCAACGTACTGAGCGCATAGACCACGATGGGGACGTCAGAGGTGATGCTGATCGACTTGCGCTGCACATACTCCGAGGCCGTAGCCTCAAAGATGGGGAGCACCGTCTCTACATGTACCGTATTGGCAGCGATCCTTCGGATCTGAGTGAACGGCTGACCCGGGAACTTGATGTTTACCGTGGCATCGTACTGTGAGCAGATAAAGATCTGCAGGCGTGGATCCGTATCGGACTCCTGGATCTCGTTCTGCATGAAGCCGACCAGGAACTCCGTACCCTCAAGGCTGGAGCCGCCTCCCTTGCGGGGCAGCACACGCTCGACCTGCGCTACAACCGATGTGGTAGCGAACAGCATGAGAAGAGCGATCCAGAGGGGACGTGTCATCGACTCCTTAGGGGAACCCGGAGGCGAATGATAACCAGAAGGTCGGACTTTCGTTACTCGTTTTTTATCGGCCCCGGATTCCCGACCTCCGGATCCCTCCGGCCGGCTCGGGCAGGCCGAGTTGGGCTGGTTCCAAAGGGTACAGGCATCTCCGGTCGCTTGGGCTGTATCACCTCCCACGAGAACCCGCGCAGGAGGTACTGAGCCTCCCGGCCGGAGACCACGTTTTCCGGATGGTGCTCACCGGCAACACCGCGCAGCCAGTACACATCCTGAACGGTTCCCTCGGCGAATTCGGCCTTGATCGAGTCGCTGGCAAACTTGGCCAGCCCTTCCGGGCGGTCATCCTCGACCCGCCACGTGATGCTCTGCGCCTGATCATAGGCCAACAGGCTTCGAAGCGTATCGGCCTCGATCCGCAACACGAGCACCGAACCGCTGATCTGGTCGTATCGATCCGGGCGCAGTGAATCGGACCGGCTCACGAGTATGGCACGGGCAACCCCGGTGATCGACCGAAGGACGCGCTCCGGTGCATCCACCAGGATCGTGTCGGCGCGTAATTGTGAACCATCGGCCCAGACGATCGGCGATCCGAACAGCTCGAACGTCCCTTCCGACAAGACATGATCCATGGAATCGGCCTGCGCCGCAACCAGCCCCCTGACCACGGTCACATCCCCTACCGCGATATAGCGCTCCTCCGGCTGGTGCAGCACATCGATCGTGTCCGCAGCCAGATACAATGTGTCAGGGGGCTCTGCAGCCGTATCGCCCTCTGCGACTGCGGCATCCCACGTCCACACCCCGGCCGATCCGGCGATCCGCACTGCGTCACTGCGTGGATCATGATACATCGAGTCGCCTCGTACAACGGCATTCCGCACCGAGTCGCGTGCAACCACGCGCCCTGATGCCATACTCTCTCCCGTCGATTTCCAGTAGATCGCGCGATCGGACCACACCGTGAGCGTGTCGTTCTGCATCCTCACCGAATCTCGAAATCGCGCCACTCGCTCTGTGGTTTCATAGGTTCCGCTTCTGGCGGTCAGTCGCCGGTGGCCATCAACCAGTCGCACACCGCCGCTTCCCGAAGCCAGATGGCGTTCTCCATCAAAGGAGGCACGGGGTGCCGTCATCCGAAGCCCTCCCTGGGTAACGACCACGTTGCCGAACAAGTCGGCGTGGTTCCTGGCAGCGTCGTGCAGCGCTCGATCACAGGTCACCGTCACATCTCCCTGCCGAAAACGCACGTGTCCTGCGAACTCTTTGATCCCGACATCGGTGGCACCGGTACCAACCAGGCTGTCGGCCCACTCCAGAACGATCGGGTCCTGCGAGCGCGCAGGCTGAGCGTGCACGGCATGCTGTGCCCAAAAGAACATGAACAGCAGCGTGAGGATGCGAAAGATGACCATGAACGATACCAGATGCACAAGAACCGAGTTGCCGATCTACGATGCGGAGCAGGTCCGCCGCGTCCAAATCTACCGACACCTTGCACGACACATGGTATGTTTGCACAACTGTTATGACCCGTTCAGAACTTCATAGTGTTGGCGAACTCCCGCGCGAGCGCGCCATTTGTGTTGCCGTTGTGCCCAAGGGCACCGACCCCGAGATCGTGAGCGAGCACCTCGACGAACTGGAGCTGCTGCTGGATACTGCCGGGGCCGACGTGGTGATGCGCATGTACCAGGAGCGCGCTAAGCCCGACGTGTCCACGGCCATCGGCAAGGGCAAGGTCGAGGAGCTTCTAGCCCTGGTCGAAGACACCAAGGTACAGATGGTGGTGTTCGACGACGACCTGACGCCGACGCAACTGAAGAATCTGGAAGAAGCTCTCAATGTGAAAGTGTTGGATCGAACGGGCGTGATCCTGGACATTTTTGCCGCCCGGGCTCGGTCCAAGGAAGCGCGGACCCAGGTTGAACTGGCTCAGTTGGAGTACCTGCTACCTCGGCTCACGCGGATGTGGACGCACCTGTCCAAACAGTATGGAGGCGTTGGGACCAAGGGACCCGGCGAAACGCAGATCGAGACCGACCGACGGATGTACCGCGGTCGCATGCAGAAACTCCGTGAGAAGCTGGCAGAGATCGACGTTCAGCGCGCCGTTCAGCGAAAGGGACGTGAACAACTCCCCCGCTTTGCCCTTGTTGGCTACACCAACGCCGGCAAGTCGTCGCTCATGCGCCTGCTTACAGAGTCCGACTCGTATGTAGAAGACCGCCTGTTCGCCACACTCGATACCACTGTGCGGGCCTTCGAATTACCATCCGGACAAAAATCCCTGCTCAGCGACACGGTCGGGTTCATTCGAAAACTGCCGACCCAGCTTGTAGCCTCCTTCCGATCCACGCTGGCGGAGACCCTCGAGGCGGACGTTCTGGTGCATGTCGTAGACATCTCCCACCCACACTTTCGTGACCACATCGCCGTGGTCGAGCAGACACTTACGGAGCTCGGCGCAACCGACACACCGGTGCTCTTGGTCTTTAACAAGATCGACCTGATCGAGGATCGGCATCTGATCGATGACACCGAGGCGGAGTACCCCGGAAGCCTGTTCATCTCTGCCGTCCGCGGGATCAATGTTCCCAGACTCCTCCAGGCGATGCAGACGGCCATCGAGGCGCTCTCTGTTGTCCGCACGCTTACGATCCCCTACGCGAACTCGAAAATGGTCTCTCGGATCTACGAGCGATCGGAAGTGCTCGACCGGCAAGACGGCGACCTGGGGACGACCTTGGTGGTCAAGGTCCCGTCCGATAAATTGTCGGCCTTCCAACGCGAATACGAAGCTTTCATCGACACCCAACCGGCATAGGAACACATGGCAGCCCTCTGGATCGGCCTTATCGCAACATCCGTGTTTCTGCTCACCATCTCGCTGGTGGTGATCGGTCAAGAGTTCCATCCTCTGATCTCCGTGGTCTTGGCGGCCGGCCTGGTGTACGCCGGCATTCGCCTGTTCAAGGCGCGGATCACACGGATCTAACGCAGCATCCCACCAGCCCCCTGCATGCTTCGGGAACTGTCCATTCGATCGTTCGCCTTGATCGACGAGATCGATCTCACGTTCGGCACCGGCATGACCTGCCTCGTCGGAGAGACCGGTGCGGGTAAGTCCATTCTGATCGATGCCTTGTCTGCCGCCCTTGGCAGCCGCATGGCGGCCGATCTGATCCGCCCCGGGGCTCGGAAAGCGGTGGTGGAGGCCATCTTCGATGTGCGCGGGCGCTCGGACATCCGGCAAACGCTGCAACAGGCCGATCTGGACTGGGAAGAGGAGCATCTGATCCTTCGGCGTGAACTCACCTCTTCCGGTACGTCTCGCTGTTTTGTGAACGATACACCTTCCACGGTGTCGGTCGTGCGAATGCTGGCCGACCTGCTGATGGACTTTCATGGCCAGCACGACACCTATGGCTTGCTGGATACGCGCCAGCATCTGACGATCCTCGACGGCCTGGCCGGGCTTGGTTCGCTGGGTAACGAGATGCGCCAGACCTGGGCCAACCTCCAACACGCCACGCAGGCCTATGATCGGCTTCGTGCCATGGCCGCGTCGGCAGATGAAGAACGGGCCCGTCTGGAATTCGTGATCCGCGAGATCGCCGAGATCGCTCCGCGCAGTACCACAGAGGACTCCGAGATCATCGACGAGCTTCGCCGGGCAGAGTCGCGTGAGCAGATCCTGACGTCAGCCGTAGCAGCGCGCGACGCTCTGTATGCCGAGAGCCCATCGGCGTATGAACTCTTAGTGTCGGCGCGGGATCATCTTCGCACGCTGATCCCGTTCGATGCTTCGTTGCAAGGTGTTCTGGACGAACTGGAGGCAGCCGCTACCACCTGCAAGGAAGGCGCTGTAGCCCTGGCGGAGCTGGCTGATGTGGAAGACTTCAGCCCGGAACGGCTGGACGAACTTCGGCAGCGCCTGACCGCGCTGCAGCGACTGGTAAAGAAGTATGGCTCGTTGGACGCAGCCCTGGAAGTGAGGGCGCTTCGTTCCGCCGAACTGGAACAGCTGACCGACCTGGACGGAGCTCTGGAACGAGGCCGTGCCGAAGTGGCATCGGCCAAGACGGCTGCAGAACGAGTGGCGGCCAAGCTGCACAAACAACGCGCTGCTGCCGTGAAACCACTGGCAGCATCGATCACCTCCACGCTTACGGCACTGGGTATGCCGTCCGCGCGCGTTCAGATCCACGTGGCAGCAACCGATCTTGGTCCCACGGGTGCCGATCGCGTGGAGATCCTGTTCTCTGCCAACGCCGGGGAGGAACCTCGGCCACTGGCACGGATCGCCTCCGGAGGCGAACTCAGCCGATTCATGCTGGCACTCAAGAAAGCCCAGGTGGCCGACACCTCCATCGGATCGATGGTCTTTGATGAGATCGACACGGGGATCAGCGGCAAGATCGCCCGTAAGGTAGGCGAGGAAATGCGTTCATTGGCATCCCACCATCAGGTGATCTGCATCACGCACCTGCCCCAGATCGCATCGCTGGCTACGACCATGATCCGCGTAGAGAAACAGGAAGCTGCCGACCGCGCAACGGTCACAGCCACCGTGATCGATCGACCTTCCATGGTCGTGGAGGTGGCACGACTGATGAGCGGCACAGAGATCTCCGAGGCAACTCTGAAAGGGGCTGAAGAACTGATGTCGCCCACACGCACCTGAACTAGCGGACCACGGCGTATCTTGGACTGCGAAGCTTGGACCAGACATGTTGGAATCGGACGGACCCTCGTACAACCAGACGTTTCTCTCTTATGAGGAGCTCGAAGCTCGCCTCTCGGCACGAGGCGACCTGATCGGATTGTCGCGCGTACTCGACGCCTTCGAAATGGCCAACAGTGTGCACGAGTTCCAGAAGCGGAATGACGGCACACCGTACTTCTGGCACAGTACGCGAACGGTGAAGATCCTGTTGGACGAGCTGCATGTACGCGACACGGACATCCTGGTAGCGGCCTTGCTGCACGACGTTCTCGAAGACTCCGACACGATCACGCGGGGCGTCCTGGAGTTCAACTTTGGCAGTTACGTGGCCTACATGGTGGAAACCCTGACCAAGGATCTGGAACGCGCACGACTCGATCCGGATCAGGTGGATGTGGAGCATGCTGCGCTGCTGGCAAAGGCCAGCGAAGACTGCTTGATGATCAAGCTGGCGGCTCGCCTGGACAATGTGCGGTGCCTGGCGTTCAACCTTAAACGGAACCCACTGGTCTATCTGCGCAACACCTTGGAGCGCTACGTGCCGCTTGCCGAACGGTCCGGCTCTCCGCAACTCCATGCCTTGGCCGCCAAGATCCGCCTCGAATCCAACAAGTACCTGGGTTAGCGCCGATAGGTGCGTAGTACGTCGCGCCCGGGCACCCAGATGCCAAAGCCGATGGTTACGAGCAGCCATGTAAGCAGCACCATCACGGTGCGTGCCGGAGACGTTCTCCGCTTGGGTGGAATGGCAGAGTCCAACTCTACCACCGTCGGCACGTCCTTTGCCTCCTGGATCAGCTCTTGCAGTCGCTGCGTTTCCAGATAGGCATTGATCTGTTCCTTGATCTTGATGTCTCTCACCAGGTTGCCGTACGTCCGCATCAGGTCCGGCACACGGTCGAAGGGGATCGAGAACCCGTCGGTCGTGACCAGACCCCCTGTTTGCACGCGATCATACTGCTCGCGCAGAGAGAGCACTTTCTTCTCGAGATAGGCGATCTGCGGGGAGGTGACCTGGAAGTCCTGTCGAGCCAGCGTGAGCTCGATCTCCGCCTGGGCCAGCTGTGATCCAATGGTCACGGCGTTATCAACGATCGCCGCCATCTGCTCGTCCAGAGAGAAGACCTTATTCTCTGTTTGAAAGGTCTCCATCATGGACTGCAGCGTATCGATCTGCTCCTTCGTGTTCGCCAGGACGCGCTCGATGTAGCGCCGGGTCTGCCGGGCTCGCGACACGGACTTCTCTCGATTCAGACGGTCCAGGACCATCCGGCAGGCATTGGCGAGGTCGGCACTATTCTGGGCAGCAAGGCCCGGCTGATCACCGAACAGCGCGAACCACCCGGTGGAAGCCGAGGCGCTGACAGACAATGCGCCGGACTTACGAGACTCTACCGTGATCTGATCTGCCAGCAGTTCCACCAGTTCGTCCCGTTCCGCACTCCCATAGAGAGCATGACCAACCAGGTGCAGCGTATCCACCACTCCTTCGATCAAGGTCCGCGATGCCAGGATCTCCTTGAACACCATCGACGATCGGTTGTCGCCAGCACTTTCCAATCCCATCGTGATGGGCGAGTTCTGCAACAGTGACGCTAGCCCACCGCTCCGACCCTC
>JANJTN010000090.1 GCA_024711065.1 bacterium | reverse complement strand
GTTCCGCGTGACGCCAGAGCTTGCAAGCCTTCCCAGCCGAAGCCGGCGTGTGGCACGGCGTAGGTGATCTGCGCGAGTTCGGTGTCCGTACACCGTCCAATGGGCGATCGCATGAGCGCGGCCAGGGCAAGGGGCTGTTCCGGATCGATGGCTGCCGTGAGCAGATTGCGCAGGTCGGCCACTTCCGGTCGGGAGAAGAAGGCTCGGCCGCCGTACACATGGTATGGCACCTGATGGTGCTGCAGCTCGGCTGCCAGTGAGGTTACCATTGCAACGCGACGTGCCAGCAGCGCGATGTCTCCGGGCTGTACCGGGCGCAGCTCTCTGGTGGCCGCGTCCTGCACGAGCAGCTCGGCGCGTTGCAACATCTGCACCACCATGCGCACCACGTGGCGCGCTTCCCGTTCGGCACCGGTCATGCCGAGCTCGTCCGGCGCATCATCTTCGGCCACAAGGTCGGTGATCAGCGTTCGCATCGTACCGATCGCACCAGTGGGCTCTTCGGCTCGTCCGCTCAGCAGATCTTCGTATGGTACATCGAACTCCGAGGTCCCGCTGAAGATCTCGCCACACAGCTGGTTGATCGTCTGGGCAAGGGGCTTGGCCATGCGGTACGAGGTGGCAAGGGTCAACAGTGTCGGTTCGGTGCTTGCACTGCGAGCGGCGTTCAATCGCTCCAGGTCCTGCACGGTCTGTCGGAACAGGCGGACGTCCGCGTCACGGAATCCATAGATGCCCTGTTTGTCGTCTCCCACCACAAAGACCATCGGACCTTCGGCGGCGTCGGGATCCACCAGTTGTGGCACGAGCAGCTGCATCAGTCGATATTGGGTGGGGTTGGTGTCTTGATATTCGTCCACCATCAGATGATCCATGGTGGAGGTCACATAGGCGGCGATGGCAGGGTGCTGATCGAGCAGTTCTACCACGCCCGACATCATATCGTCGAAATCGATCGCGTTGCGGGCTCGCTTTTCGCGGGAATAATGATCATGCGCCAACCGAGCCACGCGAGCGGCGTGCCAGGCGACGCGGGTTTGTACCAGGTCCCGGGCTTCGTCGGCACCTTCCACAAGCCCCCTAACCTGATCGAGCGGTGCTTTACCGATCGGGTCGCTATGCATGCTGCCCGGAAAGGCCTTCTTGTCGGTCTTGCGCGGCTCGCCGGTCTTGGTGTAGATCCGCAGGAGATATTCTTCGACATCAGCGAACAAGGTCGCATCCACGGCCCTTGGATGCTGCAACCGGCTACGCAACGCAACGCCATGTTCCAGGAAGGCCGTCGTAAGCGGGTTGCCGGCGGCACCATGCGTCTCGGCCTGGGCCATACAGTGATCCACCCACGGCAGCATGCTGGCAGCCACCACGCGGAAGGCCTCCAGGCGGGCAAGGTGGGTCTGTTCTTCGATGCTGTGGTCGGTACCATGCCGACGTTCCAGTAGGTGGAAGCGCTCTACCGAGCGCGACAAGGAAGCCACCGCTGCTTCGAAGGCCGTGAAGTCCAGTTGTTCGTACACCTCCAGCAGCTCGGCGCGATGATCATCGAGATAGGAACGGATGGCCAGACGCACACTACGGTCGCGCATCGCCGCAACATCCCGTTCGGAGAGCGCCACGGACTCGGGATCGATCCCACGCACGTGGCCGAACTGACGGATCAGGCCGGAGCAGAAGCTGTGGAATGTGGAGATGCGGGCATCGCCGAGCTGGCGTCGCAGTTCATCCAGACGCTTCAGCACATCGTCGTCGTCGCGGCCGAAGCCCATCGCCGCCCGCTGTTCCGGCGAGGCGATCATGGAGGTGATCAGCTGTCCCACGCGCTTGCGCATCTCGGCAGCCGCCTTGGTGGTGAACGTGATGCAGACGATCCGATCGATCGGCACATGGTATTCCACCAGCAGCCAGAGGTAGCGCCAGGTGAGGACCGTGGTCTTTCCGGAGCCGGCATTGGCCACCACGGCCAGGTGTCGGTCCGTGGCCAGCGCCGCTCGTTGTTCGGCCGAGAGTCCGCGGCTGCTCATCCGACATCCTCTTGTGGACGCAGGATCAACCGATGCCAGCGGTCGGGATCGCACACACGGTGGGCCAGCGCATTGATCTCGTCCAGCGACACAGCCTGTACCTCGTCGATCGCCGCAAACGGATCCTCGGGTCGGCCCTCGTCCAACATACCCTTGCCGAGCAGGTTCATGCGCGAGGTGAGTGATTCGAGCGACATGATGCGTGTGGCGCGCACTTGTTCCTTGGCCCGCTTGAGTTCGGAGGGGCGGATGCCGGCGTTGCGCAGTTTGGAGAGTTCGCTTTCGATCATGCGCTGGCCGCGGCCGATGTTCCGCTCGTCCATTCCCGCATAGATGGCGAACATGCCGACATCGGTAAAGAGTTGGAGCTGCGAGTAGATGGTATAGGCAATGCCGTTAGCCTCGCGAATGCGGACGTTCAAGCGAGACGACATGCCGTCCCCCACGATCACATTCAACAGGGTCAACGCAGCCCGCTCGGAAGAGAGGTAGCCGGCTGTGGCCGTATGCCAGAGCACATG
>JANJTN010000088.1 GCA_024711065.1 bacterium | reverse complement strand
AACGTGATACTCGAGATCCGGAATGCTGCCGTCTGACGTCCGGCCGCTGTTGGTGTGAACGCATAGGTCAGCACCATCGACTCGCCCGGACGCAGGATCGTGGGTGGATTCGGCACCGCCGAGATCAGGGTGAAGGGGGCTGCCACCGCGGGCAAGGATGGGATCTCGAGATCACTGGATCCATCATTGCGCAGTTCGAGTGTGGTTTGCCGCGACGCACCAACCGGCACATTGCCGAACTGTCCGTTGCCGATCAGCGTCATCCTGGACGACACGCCTTCGAAGCGGATCCAGATGGTGTCGGGTTGTGGACAGTCCTCCAGGTACAACAGCGTAGGAACCACGGCCGGGCCTAGGCGATTAGCGGTCAGGCGAATGAAGAGATTCCGGCTGGCTCCCGGCGCCACCGAGAACGGCAGGTTGGCACCCACCACGATCAACGACGGATCCGTGGTCTGGAAATCCACCAACAAGGTGGAGTCGGAACCCACGTTGGTTACGGTCAACTGATCTTCCAGTGAACGCCCAATGCAGAGCGGCCCCACATTGAGGGTGTCTCCGGTGAGCCCCCTCCAGAAATACTCCAGATCGATCACGCGGACATCCACGCGGACATCGATCCGCCACGGGATCTTCGAATTGTTCTGAGTGGTGTCGTTATGCTCCAGGATCAGCTGCCCGATCTGCACACCGTTGGTGGCAGGAGGAGCTGTATAGGCGATCACATAGGTCTTGGATTCCAATACCGGGATCGTATCCGGAAACACTGCGGGAGAGACCAGCGCAAAGCCCGGCGAGCCTGCCCACGTGGCCGACGTGATCTCGAGCGGCGAGTCGCCATCGTTGGCAATGGTGATCGTGTCCAGTTTGGCCGACCCATCGCACTTGTACTTGCCCAGGTCGAGATTCCGCGGGGCATTGATGATCGGCGGACCAAAGAGCTGTACGATGTTCCAGGCCGACTGCGAGAACACCCGCTCGGGGTCGAAGGTGTACTGGTTGCGGCGCGGCACGGGAATGTCCTGTCCAACTGCCACGTAGTAGATCGTATCAGCGCCCGGTAGGACCACGGTGGTCCGCCATGTGCCGAAGTACGAGGTCACCACGGCGGCTTCGCGCCAGGTTCCGGTCTCCGGCTTGAGGTAGATGTGGAGGTCCGATCCATCGCCGTGACCGCTGAGTTCCATGCGCCGTAGCGTCATCGTAAGCGTGTCGGTAAGGGGTCCGCGATAGAAGAAGGGGCTAGCCGTTACGCGGGCATCGTAGCGGGAACGTCCGCGGCCGCCCTCCAGAAATCCGCTACCGGCCTGTGAGGTGGTCTGAGCCGAAACAAAGCCGGCTGCCGCGTTGTCCATGCGCGTGCCCAGGATCACGCCGCCGCCGGAACCGGCTCCACCACGCACATCCACGGCCGGAGCCGAGGCGCCACGCGCATACACGTCGAAGTTGGCCAGCAGGCGGGCATGGATCGACACTGCGCCGCCGCCGCCACCGCCCGAACTGGAAGCATTCGTGCCATCGGGGTTACCGCTTGCGCCGCCGGAACCACCGGCGAGTGGCACCAGGCAGGCGTTGCCGTGAGAGCGGCCACCATTGTCGCGGCCAGATTCCGACTGTCCATCTTCGCCGAACCCACCGCCACCGCCCTTCTGTCCCTCTCGCGCACCAGACCCCCCACCATAACCACCGGTGGGTGAACACGTGTTGCGATTGTCGCATCCCACACCACTCTGGCCGAACGGATGACCCGTACCGCCGCCGGCGTTCTCGTAGGCCGAGGTAGACTCGCCGCCGGCGTTGCCATTGAGCGAGGCGCTGCCTCGGGTATTGCTGTTGTTCTCGGCAAGGCTTTCGCCGGAACCCGTTCCCGGACGTCGTTTGGAGTTTGGATCGGTGAGCGGGATGCCGCTGTTGTTGTATCCGCCCGGGCCGCCACCGGTGTATCCATTGCCGCCGGGATTGCCGCGATTGGAAGAGCCGAGAGAGAAGTTGGCATAGGCACCGCCACCGCCTCCACCGCCCGGACCGCCGTCGGAGCCATTGGCATCGGCATGGATCTCGGCACCGTTTCGGCCGATCACATCACCTACGGCAAGCATGGTAAAGGGAAGGAATCCCTGATTGCCCGGCGTGTCGGGGTCGGAGTCCAACGCGGAGACCGAATACTGGGCATTGCCCGCAAGGCGAAGGCTATCGATCAGCATCGCGCCTCGTTTCGATCGGCGGCCCAGCGATCCCTCGCCAAACACACGGTCGGCACGGGTCCCGATGTCCCCCATCGCAAACGGGCGGACCACGTAGAACGTGTCGGGTTGAGACACACTGTTGTTGAGCTCTACGACGATCGGAATGCGGAACGATGCATTCAGATCCTGCCAGCGGTCGCTGTTCGGAGTCACTTCCGGGCCAACGAAGATGACCGTACTGATCAGACGGCCATCCCAGCTGACCACGCAGGGACCGATCTTCACCGTAGCCGTATCCGCCGGACGCAAACACCGCACCCGTAAGGCGTCGCCGGGGTTGTTCATGGAAAACCCATTCGGACCGAAGTTGTCCTTCAGCCCCGCCGGACCTACGATCTCCACATAGGTCCCGAACCTGGTGGTGCCAAGATCCGGTGTGAGATACGAGATACGCGGCTGTGCAAGAGCATCCGGAACGAATGCAAGCAAGAGTACGGTCACCGTCCAAAGCAGGCCGGTGCCGATCGATCGATGTGGAGACATGGTCAGGGGGCGAGTGGTCATATCGTGGCGATCACCTTGAGTTCGATGGCGATCGGTGTCGGCAGTGCATTGATCTCCATGGTCGTTCGGCAGGCGTCGATGCCCTTGAACGCTTCGGCATAGAGCTTGTTGAAGACCGGAAAATCGGCTTTCATGTTGGTGAGATACACGGTCACGTCGATGATGTTCTCCCATCGCGACCCGGCATCTTCCACGATGTAGCGCACGTTGCGGAACACGCTTTCACATTGGGCGGCAATGTCGTAGGCAACGATGTTCCCCTTCTCATCCAGCGTAACGCCGGGGATCTCCTTCTTGCCTTTCTCCCGCGGGCCGACCCCACTCAGGAACAGGAAGTTCCCCACACGGCGGGCATGCGGATACGCACCCACGGGATCCGGTGCACGTTCACTGTTCAGGACGATCTTTTCCATAGCTGGGGAATGGGGAATGGGGAATGGGAAATGGGGAATGGGGAATGGGGAATGGGGAATGGGGAATGGGGAATGGCTAGACGCTAAACGCTAGACGCTGCTCAATACTGAATACACACATTCTTGGGTTCCGTGAAGAATCGCAGGGCTTCCACGCCGCCTTCGCGTCCGACGCCGGAGGCCTTTACGCCACCGAACGGTGTGCGGAGGTCGCGTACGAGCCAGCAGTTCACCCAGACGATGCCGGATTCCAGGCGGTGGGCAACGCGATGCACCCGGGCATTGTCGTTGGTCCACAGGCTGGCGGCAAGTCCGTATTTGGTGCTATTGGCTCCGGCGATCGCTTCCTGTTCGGTGTCGAACGGGATCAGGGTTGCAACCGGACCAAAGATCTCCTCCTGGTTCACACGGCAGTGGGCGTCGAGTCCCTCGATCAGGGTTGGGGCTACAAAGAAGCCGTTTGCACAGCGTCCACCCACCGACACGCGATCTCCACCGGTCAGGATCGTACCACCTTCTTCACGTGCCAGCTGGATGTAGCCAAGCACCTTCTCCATGTGGCCTTGCGAGACCAGGGCTCCCATGCGTGAGGATTCCTGCAAGGGATCGCCCACCACGAACTTTTCGGTCTCGGCGATCATCGCCTGCTTGAAGCGGTCATAGATCGAACGCTCAACATAGATGCGCGACCCGCACAGGCAGATCTCGCCCTGATTGGTGAACGACGCCCGAGCTACATGACGGGCAGTATGCTCGATATCCACATCGCCGAACACGATCGTGGGATTCTTGCCGCCCAGTTCCAGCGACAACTTCTTGAACATCGGTGCAGCCGTACGCGCAATGGTCTCTCCCGTCTGTGTGCCACCGGTGAACGAGATGGCTTTGATCTCGGGATGTTCCACAATGGCAGCGCCGCACTCGCCCCCTAACCCATGAACGATGTTGAGGACTCCCGGCGGAAGCCCGGCATCGATGCACAGCTTGGAGAACAGAAAGGCCGTCATCGGCGTGAGCTCGCTCGGTTTGGCCACCACGCAGTTACCGGCCGCCAGCGCCGGCGCGATCTTCCAGGTGAACAGATACAGCGGCAAGTTCCACGGCGAAATGCAACCCACCACACCAAGGGGTGAGCGCACGGTATAGTTCAGCGTGTGGGCATCGGTCTGATGGGCGGCGGTTTCCGTGTGCAGGATCTCCGTGGCAAAGAAGGCCATGTTGGCCTCGGCGCGGGGAATGTCCACCGTGCGAGCCAGCCAGAGCGGCTTGCCGTTGTCCTGGCTCTCGGCCAGGGCAAGGTCTTCGAGATGTTCATGCACCTTGCGCGAGACCGCCAACAGGATGTCCGATCGCTCTTTGGCTTTCAGCCCGGACCAGTGCGGAAAGGCGGCCCGTGCCGCTGCCACCGCGTCGGCAACGTCGTTGGCATCACTGCGCGCCACCAGGGAGTACACCTCACCCGTGGCCGGCTCCACATTCTCCAGCCAGGTGCCGGATCGCGGGTCGTGGAAGCCACCGTTGATGTAGTTTCGGATGTGTAGCACAGCCGTAAAGATAACCCTAACTTCTGGCATGGAGTTAACGCGCGCATCGCAGGATTTCCTGGCGGCCATGGATGTCGAGAAAGGCGCCAGCCCGCATACGATCACGGCCTACCGGATCGCGCTGGAACAGTTCACCGAGTTCTGCAGGGAGGTGTACGACGCCGACCCCGACGTGGCAGAGATCGGCGAAGCGGAGCTGCGTCCGTTCCTGGGGTGGCTGCACGACAAGGGGCTGGCACGGCGTTCGATCAAGATGAAGCTGGCTGCGGTGAAGGCCCTGTTCCGGTACCTGGTGCGGGTGGGGACGCTGGATCGGAATCCGGCTCGGATCATCGCCTCGCCAAAGCTGGACCGCAAGCTGCCGTCGTTCCTGCAGCAGGACGAAGCGATCCGTCTGACCGAATCGTTCGACCTGACCACACCGCAAGGACGCCGAGACCTGGCGCTCTGCGAACTCCTCTATGGCAGCGGCCTTCGCATCAGCGAGGTCCTGCAACTGGAGGTTGGCGACATCGACGCCCGTAGTCGCACGGTCCGCGTTCTGGGCAAGCGCAGCAAGGAACGCATCGTACCCGTAACGCCGGCAGCCATCGAAGCGGTCGACGCCTGGCTGCAGCTGCGAGGTCAACTCGAGCCCCTTGCCAACGAGACAGCCTTGTTCATAGGCGATCGGGGCAAACGCCTGGGTGCGTCGAGTGCCTATGCCATCGTACGCCGCGCCCTCAGCGTGGTCACCGAGGCTCAACGGAAGAGTCCCCACGTCCTACGCCACTCTTTTGCCACGCACTTGCTGGACAACGGAGCCGACCTGAAAGCCGTAAGCGAAATGCTTGGACACTCTTCCCTGAGCACCACGCAGATCTACACGCACGTGAGCGTGGAGCGATTGAAAGAGGCCTATCAGAAGGCTCACCCACGGGGTGATGCGGACGAGTAACTTTTGCCATTGCCGGGCGACTTTGTTGCCTCGGCATCTTCCAGAGTCCGCATTTTTG
>JANJTN010000064.1 GCA_024711065.1 bacterium | reverse complement strand
AACCCAACACTTAGCATCGCCGCCCATACCGACACACTAGGTGCGATCGTGAGCAAGATCCGCCCGGATGGCACGCTGGCGTTCTCTACCCTTGGCGCTCCGCTCCTGAATACGTTCGAGGGCTCATATGTGCGGATCCATACCATGGACAACAAGGTGTACCATGGAACGCTGCTCCTGAACGACCCGTCTACTCACGCCAACCGTGTGGCACTCACCAGCGAACGGTCCACCGACACCATGCACGTCCGGATCGATGAGCTGGTGCGCTCGGCCGACGATGTGGCGGCACTTGGGATCCGGGTCGGCGACATCATCGCCGTAGACCCCAAATACCAGGCGCTTCCCAATGGATTCATCAAGAGCCATTTTCTGGACAACAAGGCGGGATGCTACGTCCTCTTCGAAGTTGCCCGTCATATGAACGCGGCACGGATGACCACACCCATCGAGCTGTTCTTCTCGACATATGAAGAGGTAGGACACGGAGGCTCGGCCGGCCACAGCCCATCCGTCGAAGAAATGCTGGTGATCGACATGGGTGTGGTTGGCGACGCCGTAGACGGTCACGAAACCACGTGTTCGATCTGCGCCAAGGACTCGAGTGGACCGTATGATTACACGTTCCGTACACAGCTCGTTCGACTGGCAGAAGACGGCAAAATCCCGTACTCCATCGATGTGTACCCGTTCTACGGATCAGACGGGTCGGCAGCCGTTCGGGCCGGTCACGACCACCGTGTAGCGCTGATCGGACCGGGCGTGGCAGCCTCGCACGGGATGGAGCGTGCTCACGTTACGGGTATCCAGGCTACCGTGGATCTCTGCCTGGCCTATATCAAACATCTCGGCCGGTAATTCGTCGGTCGGCCGTATCTCACTACCAGGGAGCACCATGGCCAAGACCAATTCCATCGGTTTGAGCGCCGCAAAGGCCTCACAATTGACTGCGGAACTCAATGAACTGCTGGCGAACTACGCCATTTTCTATCAGAACGTTCGAGGCTTTCACTGGAATATCCGAGGTGAGAAGTTCTTTGAACTCCACGCGAAGTTCGAAGAGCTGTATTCGGATCTGCAGATCAAGATCGACGAGATCGCCGAACGGGTCCTTACCCTTGGATCAACGCCGTATCACACGCACAAGATCTATCTCGAAACGAGCTCTGTGAAGCCGGCTGAGAACATCAAGGACGGCCGCCGCGCCGTGCAGCTGATCCTAAGCGCGTTCACCACCATCCTCCTGCAACAGCGGGAGATCCTGGACCTGGCGGCCAAAGCGAACGACGAGGGCACCAACGCCTTGATGTCGGATTATATCCGAGAACAAGAAAAGCTGGTGTGGATGTATTCGGCCTATCTGGGATAAGCCCCTTACTCAAGAACAGGAATTTTGCAACAGGACGCTTCGAACATCGAGGCGTCCTGTTCTTCTATGTGGAGATCGGCCAGCCCCTTACCGAACTATCAACGTGAGTATGCACGAACCGTGTGGAGAATCGGGTATAAGTGCTGGATCTGTGGGGTCTCCAGAGAGGCGCCAACCGGACAAGGAATCGTTATCCGGTGTTGTGAGGATCACGCGAAGGTTATCCCACACGAAACTCACAGGGCTCCTCGTGATGGAGTGGTGTGATAAGTGTGAAGGTCAACTGGTAGTTAGCGTACAAGAACGTGGTAACCGAACTGTTATCCACGGTTTCCACGGGATATCATCACCATCATAGATGGTCTTCTTCCTGAAGAAAAGAAAAGAAGAAGAGATGATGAGGTGGATGTGGATGACGTTGGTGGTGTGACGAGGACTTATCAGTTTTGAGCCGTGATCACTTCGAATCCCGTGTATGGCACCAGGCATTCCGGGATCGAGACCGAGCCATCGCTGTTCTGATACGTCTCCAGCAGCGCTACCATGATCCGTGATGTTGCCAGGCCACTCCCATTGAGGGTGTGCACGAACTGCGGTTTGGCCTTCGGGTCTGGCTTGAATCGAATGTTCGAGCGGCGAGCCTGGAAGTCCTCGAAGTTGGTGCACGAGCTTACTTCCAGCCATCGCTGTTCGCCGGGCGACCACACTTCCAGATCGTAGGTCTTGGAACCTCCAAAGGTCATGTCGCCTGTACACAGAGAAAGCACGCGGTAGGTGAGGCCGAGTTGTTGCAGGAGGTGTTCCACGTCCGATACCAGCAGTTCCAGTTCATCGTACGACGTTTCCGGCGTCGTGAACTTCACGAGTTCGACCTTGTTGAATTGATGCACCCGAAGAAATCCTCGCGTGTCCTTTCCATAGCTCCCAGCTTCTCTCCGAAAACAAGCTGAGTACCCTGCAAACTTGATCGGCAGGGCATCCACCGAGAGCATGTCGTCTCGATGATAGTTCGTGATCGGCACTTCCGCTGTGGGGATCAGGTAGAGTTCGTCCTTCTCCATGTAGTACATATCCTCGGCACTCTTTGGCAGCTGCGCCGTTCCACGCATGGAGTCGGCATTGGCCACCATTGGAGGCATGATCTCGCGGTAGCCCCGGGCAGTCGTGTTCGTGTCTAGAAAGAAGTTGATCAGAGCGCGTTCCAGGCGAGCCCCTTTCCCCACATAGAATCCAAACCCGGCACCGGTGACCTTGGAACCGCGCTCGAAGTCCAGGATACCAAGGCCTGCAGCGATTTGCAGGTGGTCTACGTTCGTTCCTTTTTCCGCACACACGCCGTGGCGACGTACCTCCACGTTGTCGTTGGCGTCTTCACCAACAGGCACGCTTTCGTGGGCCATGTTCGGGATCCACAGCATCACGTCCGTTAGTGCCGAATCCACATCCCGGAGTTGATCGTCGAGGGCTTTGATCCGATCACCAACCTCCCGGGTCTGCACGATCAGGTCCTCGGCATCCTCTCCGGCCTTCTTGCGTTGGGCTACCTCTTGGGAAACCGTGTTGCGACGGTTCTTGAGTTCTTCGACCTCGATGATGATGGCTCGGCGCTGTGTGTCGAGTTCCAGGATGGTGTCGATCTTGTCCGGATCGGTGTGCTTTTTCCGGCAGTTGTCCTTGACCGCGTCCGGATTCTCTCGAATGAATTTCAGGTCTAGCATGATGATTCCTTGTTTTCGGTGCCAAATTACGACGCTGTTCATCCGCACGACCGACAGACATGCGCGAACGGTAGGAAAGTAAAATTATTTACTAATTATTGTGATCTATGCTTTCGCTGATCTCTGCTGCACTGATCATGTTGGGAGGGGGCTCGGACATGACCCGCGAAGTCGACATGCCGTATCGTGATTCCACCATCACACTCAAGAAGTATGTGATGTGTATCTACACCTCCGGACCAAACAGGTCCCAGTCGAAGGAAGAAGCCGAAGAGCTCCAGCGCCGGCACCTGGCTCATCAGGACTCGCTGGCGGACAAGGGTGTGTTACTCGTAGCCGGGCCGTTCGAAGGTCATCCGGAAAAGAGAGGGATCCTGATCTTCGACGTTGGCACCATCGAGGAAGCAGAGCCATACGTGAAGGCCGACCCTATGGTCCAGGCGGGCAGGCTGGCCTTTGAGCTGATCCCGTGGTGGACGATGAAGGGATCCGTGATCCGTTAGCGCAGATACAGCGCCAGGATGGAGATGTCGCTGGCGGACACGCCGGGAATGCGGCTGGCCTGGCCGATGGATGCCGGCTGAATGCGAGAGAGTTTCTCCCTTGCCTCAGTTGATAGCGACTGCACCCGATGGTAGTCAAAACCATCTGGGATCAGTTTGCTCTCATACTCACGAAAGCGTTCCACGTCTCGCATCTGCTTCTCGATGTACCCGGCGTATCGGATAGCTGTCTGAACGCGGTGCACGGCATCCGGATGCTCTTCGATCACGGTGGACGGCACAACGCCGGCATGACGCAGGAGATCGCCGATCTGCACGGTTGGCCGGCGCGCGATCGCTTCCAGAGACACCGTTTCGTTCACCACATCCTCTCCGATCGAGGAGAGATAGGCCGACGCAACGTCCGCACTCACCTTCGTGGATGTGATTGCCGACTGCAGCGTAGCATCCACTTCTGCCATCCGCTCCCATTTCTGCCGGGTGCGGTCACTCACCAACCCCAGATCAGCCCCCTTCGGCAACAACCGATCATACACCGTATCGATCCGCAGCAAGAGTCGGTACTCCGCCAGGCTGGTAAAGATGCGGTATGGCTCCTCGGTGTTCTTGTTCACCAGATCGTCGATCAGCACACCAATGTAAGCCTCGGAGCGCTGCAAGGTGAAGGGGGCTTCCCCTTTGATCTTGAGAGCCGCATTGATACCAGCGATCAACCCTTGGCTGGCAGCTTCTTCATATCCCGACGTGCCGTTGATCTGTCCGGCGAAATACAACCCGTCGATCGCCTTTGTTTCGAGCGTGAAGTGTAGTTGATACGGGTAGAAGAAGTCGTACTCCACGGCGTATCCATACTTCAGGATGCGGGCCGACTCCAGACCAGGGATGCTGTGCAGTCCGGCTTCCTGAATATCAGCGGGTAGGCTGGTGGAGAAGCCATTCACGTAGATGGAGTCGGATTGGACCGTTTCCGGTTCGAGGACGATCACATGGCTGTCCTTATCGGCGAATCGGTTCACCTTGTCTTCGATGGACGGGCAGTATCTGGGTCCGGCTCCGGAGATGAGACCCGTAAACATGGGCGACCGATCAAAGCCACCGGACAGGATCTCGTGGGTTTCTGCCGTGGTATGTGTAGCCCAGCAGGCCAGGCGGTTGCGAACCCAGGGTGTTTCGATCGAGAAAGGCTGGGGGTGCTCGTCGCCGTTATGCGGCGTCATCCCACGATAATCTACTGACCGACCGTCGATCCGAGGCGGAGTTCCCGTTTTGAGTCGCCCCTTCGTAAGTCCATGTGATGAAA
>JANJTN010000059.1 GCA_024711065.1 bacterium | reverse complement strand
TCGGGGCCAGGCGGACAGGAGACGACGGCCAAGAAGGATACCACGGGTGGTGGGTCGGGCGGTGGAGAGGGAACCGGAGGAAGCGGTACGGGTGCCGGAGTCGGCGCTGCGGCGGGCACGGGAGTGGTTGTGTCCAAGGTGGTTCCGCCTCGCGACACTACGTCGTGCGGAACCTGTACCAACGCCTCCATCACGCCGGGCGGCACCTTCGCGGGCACCTTCAAAGCCGGCGACACGGTGATCGTGGGCAACTTCGACATGGTACTGGTATCGGTTGCCAACTCCAGCCCATCGGCTCTCACCGGCAAAGGCACCATCAGGGTGCCTTGGATGAAAGCGTCGATCTCGGTAGACTTTTCGGGCCTGAAGATCAACACCTCGCGGCAGGTCACGTCCGGCACGGTTCGCTCCACCAAGGACCCGGACGCGACCAATATTCCAACGATGCTTGCCGATGCCCTGGAGACCACGGTCTCGAAAGGGGGCTCGGCAGCACTCGATGCTCTGGTGAAGCAGAAGGACAAGATCCTCAAGATGGGGATGGAGATCACGCAGCCATTAACCACGCCGATCGGCATCAACAACGTGGCAGGGTTTACGCTGGTGGTCGCAGACATCGTATTCACGAAGGACAACGCCTTCCTTGCCGCTACGGTGTCGGTTCCGATCACGCAGTACAACGACACCCTCGCCTTTGGCGTTAACAGCCTGCCGTTCTGTCCAGGTGGCATTGGCCGCCGCGGAACGCTGGAACTCCTGTCCGATTTCGAACTCCGCGGCCTGGTCCCGAACCCGAACACCCTGAGCGTGGTGGTCAAGGCTCGCGGCCCACAACGAGACGGCACGTACATCTCTTGGGGGTGCAACGGCTTTGATACGCTAAGCCTTGATGTGGACGTCATGCTTCCGCGTGGATGGGTGGTCCCGCGTCCGGACAACGATCCGAACAAGAAAGTGGCAGCTCGGTTCGCCGGAAAGACCACCGACTGGAAGAACTGGATCCTTAAGGGTGGTCTGACTCCGTGCACCTTCCCGAACACGAACGGCATGGGGATGGAGATCACGGATCTGATCCTGGATATCTCCGACAAACACAATGCCGCGGAAATGGTCTTCCCTGCAGGGTATCAAGGAGACAAGACCGCGGCATTCACCGGCTTGTTCGCCGGAAACGTCACGCTGTTCCTACCCGATGGGTGGCGCACCTTCGACGACCCCTCGAAAGCCCCATCCGTGCAGGCCAAGAATCTGTTGATCTCTCGATCCGGGCTCTGCGCCGAGTTCCGTGTTGCCAACGTGATCCAGTATCCAAAGGCTGATCTGGCGAAGCTCACGGGGTCGCTCGACACGATCAGTGTGGCGATCGTGAACAGCTCCGTCACGCAGGCTTACATGATCGGCAAGCTGAACCTGCCGGTGGCTACGGCCACTCAGGGAACAGCGTTGGCCTACAAGGCGCTGTTCAATGTGGCACAGAAGCGATTCGACTTCACCGTAAAACCCGATCAGGATATCAATGCCTCGCTGTTCGCGGGCGCCAAACTCTCTCTGTTGCAGACGTCGCTGATCTCCATTTCTCTCTCGTCCACGGACCGGAAATTCGACCTGTCGTTGAACGGTTCGATCAACTGGGATGGTGGCACGATCCAGGTGCCCAATACCAATCGCAAGATCGAACTCGAGCTCGGCGCCAAGTTCGAGAATCTGGGGTTGTCCTACGACCACAACAAGAAGCCTAACCCGCAGGCCACGGCGGGAACGTTCACGTTCAAGAAGGGCACCTGGAGCTTCGCCTCACCTCAGAAGAAGATCGCTGGGTTCCCGATCTCGCTAAGCGGTGTAGCCTTCGAACAGATCGCACCGAAGGGGGCTGAACTCTGCGCTGCGCAGCTGAAGTTCACGATCAACATCAATCTGGATTCGAACAAACTCAGTGGTAGTGGATCGTTCCGCATTCAGGGCGCGATCGAGAAGTAGACGAACGATTCCAAGTTTGGCTTCAAACCGGTCTTCAAGGACTTCTTTGTGGACAAGGTAACGGTGAACGCCAACCTGGCCGCCGTAGAGGTCAAGGGCACGCTGGAATTCTACTACCAGCACGCTACGTGGGGAGACGGATTTGCGGCCACCCTGAAGGCCACGTTCAAATCGATGGGGTTGATGCTGGATGCCAACGCTCGGTTCGGCAAGGTGCAGGGGTATCGCTACTGGTACGTAGAAGCCAAGGCCATCGTACCAACGGGTATCCCATTCATGACCGGATATGCGTTCTACGGGGCTGGCGTCGCAGCGTGGTACCACATGAATGTGAACATGACCGGGGCAAAGCCCAGTGCTACGGCCGGTGCCAGCAAGAGCCCTTCCAGCGGTGCGAGTATGACGCCCGACAAGAACATCGGCCTCGGTTTCAAGATCATGGCGGTACTCGGTACCAGCCCTGATCCGGCCCGGATGAATGCCGATATCGGTATCGCTGCGCAGTTCACCTCAAGTGGTGGCATCAGCAAGCTGGGGATCTCCGGTGCGATGTGGATGATGGCCAAGTTCGCCGACCGCGACAAGGCGCCCGTGAAGGGCACCATGAACCTGTCGTATGACTTTGTGAACAAGATCTTCGACCTCAACGCTGGGGTCCAGATCAACCGTCCACCGCTCAGCGCCTCCGGAACGCTCAAGGTGAACGTGAACGGCAAGACCAACAAATGGTACGTCAAGATCGGCGAGCCCACCAACCGCATCATCGTCAAGATCCCGGTGTTTGGCAGCGGTGTGAACAGCCGTTCCTACCTCATGTTCGGCAACAACATCTCGCCCCCTTCCGGCTTTCTTCAGGAAACCGTCAACGGACTGAAGGCCGCCGGTTGCTCGGTGAACAACAGCATGGTGCAGTCGTCCACCAACGCCGTGAAGTCCGGTCCGGGCTTTGCCACCGGCTTCGAGATCCGATTCGAGAAGAACGGGAAGATCAACCTCGGTGTGGCCACGATCGACTGGGCGGCTGCGGCCGGTGCCGAAGCGAACCTGACCATGAAGTTGGTGGAGGGAACACCGTGTGCCGGCTTTACCGGCTACAATCGCTGGTATGTGCGCGGTAACGTTGCTGCCTATGGATCGGTATCGGTGGTCCTGAAAGCCAAACCATGGACCATCCCGAGTGCGAAGATCTACCACCCCTGTTGCGGCAAGCCCTGGAAGAAGTGCTTCTACGACTGGAGCTGCTACTCCACCACACCAGCCGTTTGTCTGCACTGTTGTAGCGGTGGCTGTACGTTCAATCTGGCCGCGCTCAAGATCGGTGCCTATCTGGAAGGGGGCTTCCCCGGACCTGCTTGGGTGAAGGGCGAAGTGGCCGGCTCCTACAACGTGCTCGGTGGACTGATCAAAGGCTCGTTCAAGGCTGATTTCTCACAAGGTAGCAAGTGCACGCCATGATCAAGGATACCCGTATACAGATCGGTCTGGCCATGGTCGCCCTTGTGCTGATGCAGACAGCCGATCTGGCTGCCCAAACGTCTCAAGCCATCCGCGTGATCGCTCGGCGATCCGAAGATGCCGTGTTCGTACGGTGGGCGCCCACGTCCGCACAAGCCTTCGAGGAAGGCCGCACCGCAGGATACCGGTTACAGCGTGCCGTTGTGACCAACGGACGCATCGGCTCGTTCGAAGCCTGGCCCTCCGACACCGTCTTCACGCCACTCAGCCAGGAGCGATTCGACGCGCTGGCATGGTTGTTCCGTGAGAGTGATGATCAGCGGATGCGCTATCGGCAGTTCGCGCGGAGCGTGCTGTTCGACCCGGTCGATCCGGCACTGTCCAGCGATGAACGCGCGGCAGCGCTCGACCTGCAACTGGGCTTCGCGTTGCTTTCCGCAGACAGGGACACGATCTCGGCGATCGGCCTTGGGCTGTTGTTCGCCGATGGCGATGCCGCACCGGGTACTGCGTATGCCTATCGCGTGCAGCTGGCCAATCGGCCAAGCGATCCTTTGGCTGCCGACACGGTGATCGTTGGACCGGAGATCCATCGGGTTCGTTCGCGACTATCCGAGATGCAGATCGACACGGGCGATACACAGATCGGTCTGCGGTGGCAACGGGCGGACGAGTATCCGGCCTTCATGCTGCAGCGTTCCGAGAATGACGGCGCATCATGGCAGGATCTGAGCGATGCTCCGATGATGACCCTGGTCACCGGCGATACCATTCCGGAAGGGGAAGTGCACCTGGATACCAACCTGGTGAATGGTCGGCGATACACGTATCGCTTGTATGGTCTGACCTCCTTTGCCGACGAAGAGCTGATCGCAGAGTTCTCGGTGGTGCCGCGGGATCGCACCCCGCCCATGATGCCAACGGACATTCGCGCTGAAGAGCTGCGCCCGGGCGTTGTTGAGATCACCTGGACCGTTCCGGATCCGGTGGACGCAGATCTTGTGAGCTTTTCCATCGGCCGAGATACGGCAGACGAGGGTGCGTTTCCGGTGATCGCAGATCGACTGCCGCCGGCGACACGATCCTACATCGACTCTTCAGGTCAGTTCGCCGCATCGAACTACTATCGCGTCTCAGCGGTGGATACCGCCGGCAATGCGGCTCACTCGTTCAGCGCCTATCTGGTGCTGACCGATTCTACGCCTCCGGCCGTTCCGCAACTCCTCCGAGGCGAGATCGACACGAACGGGATCGTAACGCTGCACTTCCAGCGCCCGCCGGATGCCGACTACATGGGTTATCGACTTCTGCGTGCCAACGACCCTACGCACGAGTTCAGTGTGATCTCTGAACGGCTGACGAATGACACGCTGGACGTGTCGGCAGACAGTATCCATATCGACACGATCGAGATCCGAACGCTAACACGGTACGTCTACTATCGGATGTATGCGCTGGATTTCCACCACAATGCCTCTGGCATGACCGAGATCCTGCGAGTGGAGCGGCCGGACGTCGTGCCGCCGGTACCACCTGTGATCATAGGTTACCTGGTGACGGACTCGGCCATGGTGATCGACTACGTGGGCAGCTCGTCGGAGGATGTGGCCCGCCACATCATCCTGCGGAAAGCTCCCGAAGCTGAACTCTGGGATTCGATCGCTATGCTGCCGCCTGCGTCAGGGCAGTTCCGCGACACCACGTCGGCCGTCGGCTCCGTGTTCGACTACGTTGTGGTAGCCGTAGACAGTTCAGACCTGCTGTCGGAGATGTCCAATTCTGTGCGGGGACAGCGATACGACAATGGCATACGCCCAACGGTGACCGATGTCCGAACGCAATACGATGCCGACGCAAAAGTGATCACCTTATCCTGGACCTATCGCGACCTGCCAGAGGACATGGCGTTCGTGGTCTATCGCAGCGATGGTAGCGACCTGACCTCTTATGCCGTGGTCGATCAGCGCGGTGCCCGCTCGTTCGTCGATCGCAGTCTTCCGCCGACGGCGTCGATCCGCTATGCGATCAAGGTGGTGACCGCTTCCGGTGCCGAATCCGTACTCTCCACCGCTGTATCCGTGGATCTTCGATAACGAGGAGGGAACATGATCTGGTGGGGTAGGGGGCTTGCTGCCATCATGATGATGTGCGCTGTGGTATCGGGGCGCGCTCAAACGGAGACCGAGACAGCCGACGACCCGTCGGAGGGTCCTACGTGGTTCGCCATCCATGGCGCTGCGTC
>JANJTN010000052.1 GCA_024711065.1 bacterium | reverse complement strand
ATCGCATCAGCGGCCGATATCGCGCCGTTGTCCGACGAGAACCGCATCCTGAGTCACTTCGGCCTTCGACAGCTGAATGCCGCCCCGCGACCGGGCTTGAAGGGGCTGATCGATTGCGCCGGGCTTACGTTGGGACAGATCACCAATGCCAGTATCATTTTCGGCCTCGCGCCGCGGATCAATGCGGCAGGACGCCTCGGCGACCCGCGCAGGGCCGTGGACATGATGATCCAGACGGATGAGTTGTATGCATTCCGCATCGCTCAAGAACTGGAGCACGACAATCGCAAGCGCCGCGCGATCGATGAACAGACCTTTGAACAAGCCAACGTTCAGGCCGAAACACTCCTGAAGGTGGGCGATCAGCATTCACTGGTACTGCATGATGCCGACTGGCACGCGGGTGTGATCGGCATCGTGGCCTCACGGCTCGTAGAGCGCTATCACTTGCCCACGGTGATGCTCACGTCGATCGACGGACTGGCCAAGGGATCAGCGCGCTCGATCAAGACCTTCGACATCCACGCCGCGCTGAAACAGAACGAAGACCTCCTGGTCGAATATGGCGGGCACAAACACGCCGCCGGCCTGTCGCTCCGCGTGGAGAATATCCCGGAACTGCGTCGACGATTCGAAGCCATTGCCGCAGCGCAGATCTCCGACCACGATCTGACGCCCGAGATTCAGATCGACACGGAATTGCAGCTCAACGAACTGTCTCCCAACTTCCTGCGCTTCCTGGCCAAATTCGCCCCGTACGGATACTCCAACCACCGTCCGATCTTCTACTCCCGGCAAGTGGTCTCCGCCAACGGCGTCAAGATCGTTGGCAACAATCATCTCAAGTTCCGCGCGCTGCAGAACAACTTTGCGATCGATGCCATCGGGTTCAACCTGGGTCACAAGATCGACGAGTGCAGCAACGGTAAGCCGTTCTCCATGGTCTATACCCTAGAGGAGAGCCTGTTCAACGGCACCACCATGCCACAGCTGCGTATCAAGGATATCCGCCCAGAAGCGTGACCGCTCCGTTTTCCACATCCTCGTTCAGCTCCGACCACTCGGTCTTGCGTGCTGAACGAGCCGTTATCCACAGTGTGGATAATGTCCGGCAAGTCTTATTAATTACAACGACTAACGGCTCGCTGCATGAGCTTTTACTCCAGGATGTTGGATGCATTGAGCTGACCGATCTCTGGGAGGGGGCTGTCCTCGGTCTTGTGGATATCCGGTTGCATCCGGATGCGCCATGGCATCGCGCGGTGGTTCTCGAGCCGGAGTACGTGGTGGACGTCACCGAAGTCGCAGAAGTCATGGGTGCTGCGGTACCCCACGCCCAGATAGCCCTCATGCACCGCACGGATCAGCGGGGTGCTACCGCTCCCATGGCCAGTGGTACGTTGTTGAACAGCGTCTTCGACATGCTGGCGGCCGATCCGAACCTGTCGGACACCGAGGTGATGCGGGATGCGGTCAGGACCCGAGCCATGCCGTGGGCCAAGATCTGGAACGAAACAGGTTCGATCGACCCGATCCTGGACCGGGCCCGTGCCTTGATTCCCAGGTTGCGGAGTGCGCTCGCCGGCTGGCAACAGGCCGAACTGGGGATCGAACCGTATGTGATCTCGCCCACGGTGGGTCTGCAAGGACGCTTTGACCTGCAGGTCACCGAAGCCGACGGCCGTCATCTGATTGAGATCAAAGGGGGAACGGCACCTCGACGGGGTGTTCGACCCAGCCACGAGTCGCAATTGGCGGCGTATGCCCTTCTTCATGCTGCCTTGTATGATCGCTGGCCCGCAACATCGGCACTCTGGTACGTGGCTGCCGAGGAAGCCCCTTTCAGATCGATCGGCACTGAGCGGTTGCTCACGGTGGTGCAGCAGACACTCAGGGCGCGGAACGCTATCGTTGTCATGGATCGGGCTCTGTCCCGAAGATCCTTCGACGCCCTGCGGACCATCTCGCCCGATCTCCCCGGGCTGTCTTCGTACGACCGTGTTGCCGCTGAACACTTTGCGACCAGATACCGCCAAGCCGACCCGACCACGCGGACGATGGTGCAAGCCTGGTTCGCCTTCCTGCACCGCGAGCGTTGGATCCAGCGATGGTCCGAGCAGGGTAACCGTTCGCGAGCATCACTCTGGAGAACCTCGTATGCTGAAAAGGTCCAAGACCCATCGTGCGTGACCGGACTTCGCCTTGCATCGGAGGCATCCGACCGCACGACCATGCATCTGGCGTTCACGGCCGATGACTCGATCATGGACTGTTCGTTGCGGACCGGAGATCTGGTGATCGTACACGAGGATCGCTCGGCCTTGCCGGACGCCGCCGTGCATGCGATCAGGATCCTGAAGGGAACGGTAACGCACATCGACGAGCGTTCCATTCATGTGACGCTTCGGAACAAGCAGGCGTCGTTCGAAGAACTGGAGAGCCATCGGTGGATCGTGGAATCGGAGGTCGCAGACGGTACGATCACGAACCTGCTCCCGAGTGTGATGTCCGTGCTTGATGATCCAAGCGTACATCGAGACGTGTTGCTTGGTAAACGCCCACCGCGGTCGGGAGCGTCCGATGGCAGGTCGTCGGCCGACCTTGATCCCGATCAAGAGGTCGTCGTGAATGCGGCTCTGTCGGCGCGCGACTACTTCCTGATCCAGGGTCCACCCGGGACCGGCAAGACCAGCCGCTGCCTGCGTTCGATCGTGCAGCGACTTCTGCAGCAGCCGGCCGAGCGTATTCTGGTGATGGCCTATACCAACCGTGCCGTTGCCGAGATCTGTGCCGTGCTGGACCGCGTGCTGCCTGCAGACACGTACCTGCGCCACGGGAGTGCCAGCGGTACCCAGACGGCCGACCCACGAACGGCGATCCCGAGGATCGGCCGAGAGGTGGACCCCGCGACCCTGGCCGAGCGGATCGCCAACGCTCGCTGCATCGTCTCCACGGTCCACAGCCTGCACAGCAGTCCGGAGATCTTTGCGTTTGGACGATTTACCACGGCCGTGGTCGACGAAGCCTCGCAGATCCTGGAGCCTCAGCTGATCGGGATCCTGTGTCAGACCGAACGTGCGATCCTGATCGGCGATCATTTTCAGCTGCCGCCCGTGGTAGCTCAGGAGCCCGAAGAGCGCATCGTGCAGAGCCCCCTGCTCGCCGAAGTTGGCCTAACGGACCTGGGCATGACCACGTTCGAGCGACTGTACCGCCTGTGTCAGCGCAACCAGTGGAATGATGCGATCGCCACGCTTCAGCGTCAGGGTCGGATGCACCATGACGTGATGCGCTTTCCGTCCGAGGCGTTCTATGGGGGTACGTTGCAGACAGCCGAGGCGTGGCAGGATGACCCAACCCCCACGGCGTGGGCAACGGTACTCCCCCATCGAGCGATGTTCATCCCGGTTCGGGCAGACCATCAGGCAGCTGCGGAAGCCCGGATCGTGGCCGACCTGGTGATCAAGGTTGCCCGAGCGGCGGCGGACGTTGGCCATACCCCGTCGATCGGCGTCATCACCCCGTTTCGGGTCCAGAATCGTGCGATCTGGTTGTTGCTGCCGGAAGACCTTCAGCAGACCGTGACCATTGATACCGTGGAACGATTCCAGGGCAGTCAGCGTGATGTGATCTTTTTTGCGGCTAGTGTTGGTAATTCGGTAGAATTACGTAATATTCGTTCTGACGTAGAGGTAGAAGGCCGCTTTGTCGACCGGAAGCTGAACGTTGCCTGCACCAGGGCGCGCGAACAGTTCGTGCTGGTGGGCCACCCCGAGGTGCTTGCCGAGGCCTCGGTCTATGCCAATGCCATATCTGTACTTACGTGGCATTACGGGTCTTGAATCGACGGATGTTCTCTATTTTGGAACGGATTGTTCACCTACCCTGAGGAGGGCGTATGCGATCGTTATTCACGCTGCTGGTCGCCACGGTCCTCATACTTCTTCCGGCTCAATCGCAATACCAACTGACGTTGTCGGGCGGTACCGTTGTGAATGCCACAACTCTGGCCGACGATCTAGCCTATCCGACGGCTGTGAGCCTTGCTCCGGATGGAGCGGTATGGATCACGGATGGCTATACCGGCAACATCTGGCGCTGCGCACCGGGCGGACTTCGCACCATGGTGGGTACGATCCCCTTGGCGCTGAAGATCAACGATGGCTCGCGGTTCGGTATCCTGTTCGACGTTGAGATCTTCGACGAGAATGGCGACGGAACCTATACGGTCATCACCATGTACTCCACCGCGGACGATCGTCTGGAGATCGGAAAGAGTACCTACAATGGCGTTCGGCTCTCTGCTCCCAGCCTGCTGATGGACATCGCCAATGTTCCGGCTCGCCTGGGTCACAGCATGACGCGCCTGGCCGACAACACGCTGGCGATCAGCGTTGGTTCGTTCGATAACCCCGACCCCAGCAACCTGAATCTGCTGAATGGCAAGCTCCTTCGGATCGATCTGCAAGGGGCTGCCCCGGTCGACAATCCGATGTACAACCCTGAGCGCCCGTACGATGCGTCCAGCTATGTCTACAGCTTCGGCCATCGGCATCTGGCAGCGGTCACGCAGATCCCAACGGATCGCTCAACGATCGGTGGACGCCTCTTTGGTGTAGAGCCGGGGGCCTATGGTGCCAGCGAGATCAACCTGATCGAGCCGGCTGCCGACCACGGTTGGCGGCATACCGAAGGCTTCTGTGTGGCTCCGGTAAACAGCTTCGCCTGCCCGAAGGCCACCACGGAATTCGTGCCGTCGTCCGTTGCCTACTACGCTTCCGACGCCATTCCCGAATGGAACAACACCCTGCTGGTCGGCACGATGTCGATCTATGGCGGCCTGCTGGTCGCAGACGTGAACGCTAACGGCGACATCATCAACATCGATCCTATGCTGCCGGCCGACAACGTGCTGATCGTTGATGAGTCGCGGCAGTTCCTGTTCGTTTCCGAGACCGGCATCGAGCGTCCACGCTCGATCGCCGTGAGCAACGACGGACGCGTGTTCATGGCTCTGGTGGAGTATGCCGAAGATGGTACCACGCGCGGCCGCGTGGTGGTGCTGGAGAATCCGGCCGTGCATACGCCGATGAGTGTGAACGATGCTGCCGACCACACCGCGCTGATGTCCTTTGGACCGAACCCGGTGCAGGACCTGTTGAACGTGCGCCTGCATCATGCTCCGTCAGCATCGTGGACGGCACGGGTCTTCGACCTGATGGGACGCCCGGTGGCCCAGCGAACAATGGATGCCGGAACCACCTCGGTCACCCTCGAAACCGCCCACCTGGTGTCGGGATCCTACCTTCTGGTGATCGACAACGGCACCACGCAAATGAGCGCCCCGCTCGTACGCTGATCGACCCTGACGATGAACCTGAACGGCCCGCTTCGACGGGCCGTTCCTATTTTAGACACCATGGCAGGTCATAGCAAATGGGCGAACATCAAACACCGCAAGGCTGCGGTAGATGCTCGCCGTGGTAAACTGTTCACGCGTGTCTCCAAAGAGATCATCGTTGCGGCTCGATTGGGAGGGGGCGACCCAGACGCCAACCCACGGTTGCGTATGGCCATCCAGAACGCTCGGGCCGTTTCCATGCCGAGCGACAATATCAAGCGAGCCATTCAGCGCGGCACCGGCGAGATCGAGGGAGCTTCGTACGAGGACGTGACGTATGAAGGCTACGGCCCCGGAGGCGTGGCGGTGATCGTCCAGTGCACCACGGAGAACCGCAACCGCACGATCGCCGACGTTCGCGCAGCGTTCTCGAAGTACGGCGGCAATCTTGGCGAGACCAACAGTGTTGCCTGGAACTTCGCCTACAAGGGCGAGCTGAAGATCGAAACCGATCGGAGTGAGGACGAACTGCTGGAGTTCGGGATCGAAGCCGGCGCGGATGACGTGGTGATGGTCGACGACGGTGCGTTGGTGCACTGTCCGGTGGATGCCTTCGGAACCGTGGCTCGCGCGTTCGAAGACGGAGGATTTACGGTTGCCGAACAGCGCCTGGTGTACGAGCCGCTGCAGACCATCGAGGTCACCGACATGGACCTTGCCAAGCGCCTGATCAAAATGCTGGATGTGTTCGAGGATCACGACGACGTGCAGAACGTCTTCAACAATGCCGAGATCGCCGACGCGATCGTGGATGCCCTGTGAGGATCATCGGTATCGATCCCGGGAGTGTGATCTGCGGATACGGCGTGATCGACGTTCACGGTACGGCCATGTCCGTGGTCGAGTACGGTGTGGTACACGTCAAGCGGCGCAGCTCCACCTTTGCCGAGCGTCTCACCGAGATCCATGCTCGGCTGCATGCCGTGATCCAGCGAACCTCGCCCGATGAATGCGCTCTCGAACAGGTCTTCTACGCCAAGAACGTCAAGAGCATCGTGCAGCTCTCCCACGCTCGTGGCGTGGCCATGCTGGCCTGTGCACAGTGTGGACTCGAACCCACGGAGTACACGCCGATGCAGGTCAAGCGAAGCGTTACCGGACGTGGTGCTGCCAACAAGGATCAGGTTTCGGCCATGGTGCAGGCCATCCTGAAGATCGATGAAACGCCGGAGTTTCACGATGTGACCGACGCCCTGGCCGTAGCGATCTGTCATGCGGTGAATGGCCAGCCCCCTACCCCGATCATCAAGAAGCGCACCAATCGACGCAAGGCTTGGGGCGACTTCGTCCGCCAGCGCAACGGATGATCACTCCCCACCAGGAGGCATCATCGGCGTCCCTCCGGGCGGCGGCATCGGCAACAGGTCGCCGGTAGGCGCCAACTCGACAACCGCTACGGTGCCATCGGCACCAGCGTAGGCGATCCGGCTGCCGTCATAAGCAACACCAAGGCCCACGATCGGGGCGATGTGACGCGCCACCACCGTTGGAACGCCATGCTCCTCATAACTGGTCCACCGCCGAACGATGCCGTCCGCACCACCGGTGTACACGCCGTTTTCGGCTGCTTCGATCACGGAGATCCCACCTTTGTGCGCTTGAGCGATCGTATCTACAACGCGGCCATCCAACAGATCCAGGATCAACAGATCGCCATCAGAGGTTCCGATCATGGCCGTGTAGGCCTTTCCGGGAAGGGCTATGGCCGTGATGGTTGGAGGTAAGACGGTACCAACTTTGGACAGCATCCGCATGCGAGCAGCATCCAGAAGCAGCACCTGGGCCTGATCGACCACGGCCACCTTTCGACGATCGATGCTGTGTCCGAGGAGTGATGCACTACCGGCAACGTAGTCCACATGCGGACGCTGCGTCATATCCAACGAGATCACCTGCCGCGTTGAAGCATCCAGCATATAGAACAGCACCCCGCCGATATCGTGCGCCGCGGTGATCTGCCGATCTCCGGTGATCATGTGTTCCGGCTGCCACGTGGTGGTATTGATCACTCCTCCATACACCTCACCTTTGCCTCCCACCACCAGACGTTCGGCCTGGATGGAGAATTCCACGGTGTTGATCGATGCCAGACGCAGTCCGTTCACGCGTTCCTGCGGTTTCTCGGGGTTGGTCAGATTCAGGATCTCGAGCGTGCCATCGGAACCGCCGATCGCCAGGATCGTTGCATCGCTGTTCACGGCAAAGGCCGAGATCTGGTAGCCGGACAGGTGATTGCGATACAGCATGGTCACCGGTTCGTTCCCCTCTTGCGCCCGAAGGCAGGGGGCTGGCAGGGTACCTAGGAGGAGCAAGAGGAACAGCGGACGTACAAGGATGGATGGCATGGTAAGGCTCGGTAGTGGGGACACCCGAAATCTACCACGACTGCCGTAATTTCGCGGTCTATTCATCGTTGTGTAAGCCCCTTTGCAAGGAATCGTGTCATGTCAGTACGTATTGCGATCAATGGATTTGGCCGGATCGGCCGACTGGTGTTTCGTGCCATTCAACAACGTGGCCTGGATGTGGACATCGTTGGGATCAACGATCTGACCGATGCCAAGACGTTGGCCCACCTGCTGAAGTATGACTCGGCGCATGGAAAATTCAGCGGCACGGTGGAGGTGGACGGAAACGATCTTGTGGTCAACGGCGATCGCATTGCGATCTCGGCCGAAAAGCAGATCGCCAACCTGCCGTGGTCGGACCTGGACCTGGTGATCGAGTCCACCGGCGTCTTCACGGCCAAGGAACAACTCGAACAGCATCTGCGCCACTGCAAGAAGGTGATCCTCACGGCACCGGCCAAAGACCAACTGGATGCCACCGTGGTGCTGGGTGTGAACGACGAGGTCCTGACCGGTACGGAGAAGACCCTCTCGAACGCTTCGTGTACCACCAACTGCCTTGCACCGATGGTGAAGATCCTGAACGACACGTTCGGGATCGAGCGGGGCTACATGACCACGGTCCATGCCTACACGAATGATCAGAACATCCTCGACCTGCCGCATAAGGATCTGCGCCGCGCCCGAGCTGCTGCCGTGAACATCATCCCGACCACCACGGGTGCGGCCAAGGCCGTGTCGGAAGTGATCCCGTCCATGAAGGGCCGTCTCGATGGCCTGGCCTTCCGTGTGCCGGTACCCGATGGTTCGGTCACGGACTTTACGGCTGTGTTGGCCAAGGAAGTCAGTAAGGACGAGATCAATGCGGCCTTCAAGGCTGCTGCCGACGGTCCGTTCAGCGGCATTCTGGAATACTCCACCGACCCGTTGGTGAGCACCGACATCGTTGGCAACCCGCACAGCTGCATCTTCGATTCCAAGCTCACCATGGTGCAAGGCACCACCGTGAAGGTGGTGGGCTGGTACGACAACGAATGGGGCTATTCGAATCGCATCGTGGACCTGCTGATGAAGGTGTCGGCGTGATCCGCAGCATCGCCGACGTAGATGTTAGCGGCAAGCGCGTGCTTACGCGTGTGGACTTCAACGTGCCGCAAGACGATGCTGGTGCGATCACGGACGACATTCGCATACGCGCAGCTCTGCCGACGATCGAATCGATCACGTCGCGCGGCGGCATCGCCGTTCTGATGTCGCACCTTGGCAGGCCCAAGGGTCAACGAACTCCCGCATTCTCCCTGAAGCGGGTCGCCGACCGGCTTCAGGAAATTCTCCCGGGACAACGCGTGCTGTTCGCCGAAGACTGCATCGGAACTGCAACAGCGGAAGCCGTTGCCACAGCACGGTCCGGCGACGTGGTCCTCCTGGAGAATCTGCGCTTCTACAAGCAAGAGGAAGCCAACGACGCCGACTTTGCCGCTGCCCTGGCAGCGAACGGTGATGTGTACTGCAACGATGCCTTCGGCACGGCCCACCGGGCTCATGCCAGCACGGCCGGTGTTGCCTCGGACTTTGATACCGTCTGCGCCGGACTGCTGATGCAGAAAGAGCTGGACTATCTGGGTGCAGCACTGGCTTCGCCCAAACGTCCGCTGGTGTCGGTGATGGGTGGTTCCAAGATCTCGGGCAAGATCGATGTGATCACAGCGCTGCTTGACCAGTGCGACACGATCCTGATCGGCGGAGGCATGATGTTCACCTTTCTCAAGGCGCAAGGTCTGGAAGTGGGCAGCTCGCTGGTCGAAGAGGACCGGATCGACCTGGCCCGGCAGATCCTGGCGTCCGCTGCGGAAAAGGGTGTGCACCTCGTGCTCCCGACCGATACGGTGGTTGCCGACAGGTTTGCCGACGATGCGACGAAGCGAACGGTACCCGTGACCGGGATGGAAGCCGGTTGGATGGGTCTGGATATCGGACCCGCAACGGCCGAGGCCTATGCAGAGCTGATCCGCAAGGCCGGAACCGTGGTCTGGAACGGCCCGATGGGCGTGTTCGAGATGCCGTCCTTCGCAGCCGGGACCAAAGCCATTGCCGATGCCATGGCCCAGGCTACTGCCAATGGTAGCGTGACCATTGTTGGTGGTGGCGACTCCGCTGCGGCGATCGCGCAATTCGGTCAGGCCACAAACGTCAGCCACGTGTCTACCGGCGGCGGTGCTTCGTTGGAGTTCCTCGAAGGCAAAACGCTGCCGGGTGTTGCAGCACTCGATCGGTAACTCATGGCCCCTATGTTTCAGGCAGGACGCGGTTTCAGCGTCTTCCCCCCCTTCATCAAGTTCCTCTTGTTCGCCAACGTGGGCATCTTCCTGTTCACAGGCATGTTCTCGTTAGGCTTCACCTTTCAGGGTATTCCGCTCTCCGACGCCGTGATGCAGTGGTTTGCCCTGTGGCCGGTAGCCGACGGCTTCTGGCCCTGGCAGCTGATCAGCTACCAGTACCTGCATGGCGGTTTCGGCCACCTGTTCTTCAACATGCTGGCGCTCTGGATGTTCGGGATGGAGCTGGAGAACATTTGGGGAACCAAACGATTCGCTGTCTATTACACGCTGTCCGGCATCGCAGCCGGTCTTCTGCACATGGCGATCACCCCCGTGCTGGGAAGCCTGCTGGGTCCAACGATCGGCGCTTCCGGTTCCGTGATGGGCGTCCTGCTGGCCTTTGGTCTGATCTTCCCGGACAGGCCGGTGATGATGTTCCCCATTTTCTTCCCCATCCCCGCGCGGATCTTCGTGTTGCTGTATGCCGGACTGGACCTTGTGCTGGGTGTGGCCAATGCCGGCGACGGTGTGGCACACTTTGCCCACTTGGGCGGAGCGTTAGGGGGCTTCCTGCTGCTGAAGTTTGGGGAACCGCTGTGGAACTTGCTGGATCGGAGTGAACGCAGAGGCTATAGCACCAGCTCGTTCCACCGTGAAGCGGAGTATCACGATGTGGAGTATCGCGACGTGGAGCGCCCGCCCCAAGTTCGTTACGAGTGGCGCGGAGAAGCGGAACCCACTACCCAGCCCCCTTCCACCGAGCCGGCAGCCACCTATACCAAGTTCATGGTCGATGGGGAGCGGATCACGCAGGAAGAGATCGACGCGATCCTGGACAAGATCTCTCAGGCCGGCTATCACAGCCTGACCGAACACGAGAAGAACATTCTGTTCCAGGTATCCAAGCAGCTATGAGACGTACCACCATCGAGGTTCGCATTGGCGATCTCGGCATGGGCTCGATGCATCCGATCCGGGTGCAGTCCATGACCACCACGGACACGATGGATACGAACGGAACGATCGCCCAGTCGATCCGCATGATCGAAGCCGGTTGCGAACTGGTGCGGATCACCGCACCCTCCATGCGCGAGGCCAAGAACCTGGAGGCGATCCGACAAGGGTTGCGAGATCGTGGCTATACCACACCGCTCGTGGCCGACATTCATTACACGCCGAATGCGGCCGAGATCGCCGCGCGGGTGGTGGAGAAGGTGCGGATCAATCCCGGCAACTATGTCGACAAAAAGCGCTTCGATGTGATCGAGTACGACGATGCCTCGTACGCTGCTGAGTTGGATCGCATCCGCGAGCGTTTTGTGCCGCTTGTTCGGATCTGCAAAGAGTACGGCACGGCCTTGCGGATCGGAACCAATCACGGTTCACTGTCGGACCGGATCGTGAACCGCTATGGCGACAATCCTGCCGGCATGGTAGAGAGTGCCCTGGAGTTCCTGCGCATTGCCGAGGATGAGCAGTTCACCAACATCGTCCTCTCGATGAAGTCCAGCAATCCGATCGTAATGATCGAAGCCTACCGGCTTCTGGTGCAGCGTCTGGACGACGAAGATCTTCAGCCGTATCCCCTGCACCTGGGTGTGACGGAAGCCGGCGACGGAGAGGACGGCCGCATCAAAAGTGCGGTGGGGATCGGCACGCTGCTGGAGGACGGTCTGGGAGACACGATCCGCGTGTCGCTAACGGAGGAACCGGAAGCCGAGATCCCCGTGGCGCGGGCGCTGGCTGACCGCTACGATCCGCATCGCGGTGGAACCAACACCGTCACGGAAGACGACGAGCCGATCAGGGTCCACTATCAACGCCACCACTCCGCCCCGGTTGCCGTGGTCGGCGGCGACTATCCGCCGCGCGTCTTCGCCGACCTGCGGACGATGAACGTAACCTCGGAGCACGACCTAGCCGGGATCGGACATTTCTTTGACCCGATCACCGACAAGTGGACGATGACCGATCAGGCAGCGGAGTTCGTGATGGTCGGCGATCGTCCACTCCCCTTCATGCCCCCTTCCGGTATACGTCAGATCGTTGACGCCGAGGTATGGCGTACAAGCGAGGACAAGCTCTACCGCGTCCCGTTGTGGACCTTCGAAGATCTGATCATGGCCGATGATCTCCATCCGGTGATGAACGTCGTTGCGATCCCAAGCGACGACCTGACACCTCGGGTGCTGGTCGAGCTACGAGACCGAACCGACGTGGTATTGCTGATCGTTGCCGACGAACCCATGCCGTACCTGGATTTTCGGTCGACCTTTTTCTGGATCCTTCAGGAAAAGATCCGGGTACCCGTGATCCTGTCGGTACAGTATCAGGATGCCGACCTGGACCGTGTGCTGCTGCAGGCTTGCACGGACGTAGGGTCGATCCTGGCCGACGGGTTTGGCGATGGTGTAATGCTCTCGGTGCAGGCGCCGGAACTCAACGACCTAGAGCGGCTGGCCTTTGCCACGCGCACCTCCTTTGGGATCCTGCAGGC
>JANJTN010000173.1 GCA_024711065.1 bacterium | reverse complement strand
GCACTAATGCACTGATGCACAAATACACTGATGCACAAATGCACAAATGCACAAATGCACTGATGCACTAATGGACTGATGCACTAGTGGACTGATCGGTGAATCAGTGTCTTGGTAATAGTAGTTTCAACGAGTCGAAGTGATACCAGTAGAAGTAAAGAGAATCGCCGTCATTGTGGCAGCGCTGGTGTTCGCGGCCGGATATGCCGTGGCGCAGGAAGACTCCACGTATCTGCCGAAGAATCTGGGTCCGCAGGTGAATGGGCCGTACGACGACATTCTGCCGGTGATCTCGCCGGACGGGCTGACGTTGTACTTCTGCCGCAGCCATGCACCGGAGAATATCGGTGGAGGCCGTCAGGACATCTGGTATTCCGAGGTACAGCCAGACGGCACCTGGGGCGAAGCGCGGAACATTGGTGTGCCGCTGAATAATCGCGACAACAACTACCTATGTTCGATCACTCCGGACGGCAACACGGCCATCGTTGGTGATGGCTACAGCGACGCCCGGAACCGTCAGCGCAGCGTAGCCATTGCCTACCGCACCGTGAACGGATGGAGCGTGCCGAAGGCACTCGACATCAAGAACTACTACAACGACAACCGCTTTGGCGAGTTCTCTCTGGCCAACGATGGCAAAACGCTGATCATGGCGATCGAGCGAAAAGACTCCAAGGGCGGCAAAGACCTGTACGTATCGTTCCGGCGTGCGGACAGCTCGTGGTCCGAGCCCCTGAATCTTGGGGAGCAGATCAACTCCATCGGCCACGAAGCCACACCGTTCATCGCTTCGGATAACTCGTCGCTGTACTTCGCTTCGGATGGACAAGGGGGCTATGGTGCATTTGACGTGTTCGTGACGCGCCGTCTAGACAGTACCTGGACCAAGTGGAGCGAACCTGAGAACCTGGGGCCCTCGATCAACTCCGCCGGGTGGGACCTGTATTATACGATCCCGGCATCCGGCGACTATGCCTACTATGTGTCGTACAACAACACGTATGGTGCCGGCGACATCTTTCGGATCAAGCTGCCGGAAACGGCGCGGCCGCGTCCGGTGGTCCTGGTCAAAGGTCGAGTGCTGAACAAGAAGACCGGCGAGCCGATCGAGGATGCCGACATTGCCTACGAGTTGTTGCCCAGCGGCAAGGAGATGGGCATCGCCCGTTCCGCTCCAGTAACGGGTGGATTCAAGATCGTTCTCCCGGCTGGTGATCGCTATGGATTCCGCGCCTCGGCACCCGGCTTTATTTCCGTGAACGAGAATGTGGATCTGAGCGGGATCGTGGAGTACACCGAGATCACCCGCGACCTCTACCTGGTGCCCATCGAAGCCGGTGCCACCGTACAGCTGAACAACATCTTCTTCGACTACGACAAGTGGGATCTGCGTCCGGAGTCCTTCCCCGAGCTCGACCGTCTGTCGCAGGTGATGGAGGCGAATCCGGACATGAAGGTCGAGATCGCCGGCCACACCGATTCTCGAGGCAGCGATGCATACAACGAGCGCTTGTCGGATCGAAGGGCCGCGTCGGTGCGAACCTACCTCGTGGATGTTCGCAAGATCGAGACCGGCCGATTGGTCTCGAAGGGCTACGGCGAGAAGCGTCCGGTTGCCACCAACGACACGGAGGAAGGCATGCAGCTGAATCGCCGTGTCGAGTTCGTGATCCTGAGCAAGTGATCCTCGTAACCTGCCCTCGCGAGATCCCTCCGATCCTGGCCCGGGAGATCGAAGCCCTCGGCTATACCGTCTCGGCCATGCATGCTGCAGGGGTCGAGGTCGACGCCCCCTACGAAGCCGTCTACCACCTGAATCTCTGGCTGCGTACGGCCCACCGTGTGCTGTGGCGTCTCGGCAACTTTCGCGCAGCCACTCCGGTGGAGATGTACGAGGGTGTGGCCAACATTCCCTGGGAGGACTGGATCCCGGCCGACGGCTATCTGTCGGTGATCAGCAGCATTCATACCGAGGCGATCGACAATACCCAGTTCGCCAATCAGAAGTGCAAGGATGCCATCGTGGACCGCCTCCGCGAGAAGCGCGGTCAACGTCCGGATGCCGGCCCACGCACGGATCGTTCCGTGGTGTTCTTGTACTGGCACGACTCCACGTGCATGCTGTATGTGGACACGAGCGGCACGCCCCTTTCAGAACGGGGCTACCGCAAGCATCCCGGCAAAGCCCCTTTACGCGAGACCCTGGCTGCCGCCATCCTGCTGAGTACCAAGTGGCAGGGGGCTGGCCATGTGGTGAATCCCATGTGCGGCAGCGGAACGCTCGGGATCGAGGCAGCGCTGATCGCCCGGAACATCGCCCCGGGTACGATCCGGCAGAACTTCGGACTCCTGCATCTGCTTCCGACCGATGTTGATGCCTGGAACAAGCTCCGATCACAGGCTCGGAAACAGTCGCACATGCGTCTTCCCGAAGGCATGGAGATCCTGTGTACCGATCACGACCGGCGGGTGATCGATCATGCCCGAGAGAATGCGCGCGGTGCGGGCGTTGGCCGGGATGTGAAGTTCGATGTCTGTGATTTTCGGGAGACCCGTATTCCGCGGCTGTCCAAGAATCCGAGTGGACACGACATCATCATCCTGAACCCGGAATACGGGTTGCGTCTAGGCGTCGAATCCGAGCTCGAAGAGACCTACGAAGCCATTGGCGATCTCTTCAAGCGCGGTGCCACGGGGTATACCGGCTACGTCTTCACGGGCAATCTGAACCTGGCCAAAAAGGTCGGCCTGCGGTCGTCCCGGCGGCAGGTGTTCTGGACCGCCGACATCGAATGCCGTCTACTGGAGTACGAGGTGTACGAAGGATCGCGCCGGGAGCCTGAGTCTGACAGCCCAGCGGATCCCGGCGAAGATCACCCGGCAACTCACCCGGCAAGCTAGCTTCCCCGGCAACTCACCCGGCAAGCTAGCTTCCCCGGCAACTTCACGGGAAGGGCTATCTTTGTGGCCCAATCCACTTTGACCCGAGCAACCACCGTGTCCGTGAATATCACGCTTCCGAACGGCGACGTTCGCCCGTACCCCAGTGGGGTCACCGGCCTGCAGATCGCGACCGACATCTCCGAAGGGCTTGCCCGCAACGCCCTGGGGATCCTCGTGAACGACGTTCCCTACGACCTGTCGCGCCCCATCACGTCCAACGCCACGGTGCGCATCGTAACGTTCACCGACGACGAAGGCAAGCAGATCTTCTGGCACTCCTCGGCCCACCTGATGGCCGAAGCCCTCGAAGAACTCTATCCCGGCGTGAAGTTCGGGATCGGACCTTCCATCGAGAATGGATTCTACTACGATGTGGACCTTCCGGCCGACCTCAAGATCAGCGTGGACGATCTGCCGAAGATCGAAGACAAAATGAAGGAACTGGTCAAACGCGACGCTGCCTACGAGCGGATCGAGATCACGTGGGACGACGCCGTGGCCTACTTCAAGGACAAGGGCGATGAGTACAAACTCGAACTGCTCGAAGGCCTCAAGGATCAGGAAGTGACCTTCTATCGTCAGGGCAACTTTACCGACCTCTGCCGCGGTACGCACGTGCCCAACACCAGCTACCTGAAGTTCCCCAAACTGCTCAGCGTAGCCGGCGCCTACTGGCGCGGCGACGTCACCCGCAAACAACTCACGCGCATCTATGGCATCAGCTTCCCCAAAAAGCAGATGCTCGAAGAGTACCTACACCAGCGCGAAGAAGCCGAGAAACGCGATCACCGCAAGCTGGGCAAGGAACTGGAGATCTACACCATCACGCCGATGGTGGGAGGGGGCTTGCCGGTATGGCTCCCGAATGGCACAACACTGCGCCGACGCCTTGAAGCCTTTCTGCGCGATGAACAGAAGAAGCGCGGCTATCAGGAAGTGATCACGCCGCATATCGGCAACCTCGAACTGTACAAGACCTCCGGTCACTACCCCTACTATGCCGATTCGCAATACGATCCGATCACGGTGGAAGACGAGCAGTACCTGCTCAAACCGATGAACTGTCCGCACCACCATCAGATCTACGCCAACAAGCCCCATTCCTATCGGGATCTCCCGGTGCGCCTGGCTGAGTTCGGTACCGTCTACCGCTACGAACAATCCGGAGAGCTGAACGGCCTGAGCCGCGTGCGCGGGTTCACGCAGGACGACGCCCATATCTACTGTACGCAGGACCAGCTGAAGGACGAGATCAAGAGAGTGGTCGAGCTCACGCAACTGGTGTTCACGACCTTCGGGATGGAGGTTTCCACTCGACTGAGCTTCCGCGATGATAATGCCGACAAGTTCGGCGGCGACATCTCGCTCTGGGAACGCTCGCAACAAGAGATCAAAGACGTGGCCGACGAGATGGGGCTGGACTACTTCATCGGCGAAGGCGAAGCGGCATTCTATGGTCCGAAGATCGACTTCATCGTGCGCGATGCCATTGGCCGGAAGTGGCAGCTGGGCACCGTGCAGGTAGACTATGTGATGCCCGAACGCTTCAACCTGGAGTATATGGGGGCCGACAATCAGAAGCACCGCCCGGTGATCATTCACCGTGCGCCCTTTGGCTCCATGGAACGGTTCATCTCGATCCTGATCGAGCACTACGCCGGCAACTTCCCGTTCTGGCTGGCACCCGTGCAGGTGTCCGTGCTGCCCATCGCCGATGTCCATCAGAGCTTCGCCTCCGACCTGGCAGCCGAACTCGAAGCCAAAGGACTGCGTGTGCATCTGGATCTGCGGAACGAGAAGATCAACCGCAAGATCGCCGAGAGCGAACAGAAGAAGATCCCATTTGCCCTCGTGATCGGAAGCAAGGAGATCGAGTCCGACGGTGCGGCTGTGCGTGAACATGGCCATGGTGATAAGGGGCTGATGAAGATCAGCGAGATCCACGAACTGTTTGACCGTCTCAACCAACCCGGTGCCGCATGATCCGTGACTGGATCACTTCGGTGTTCGCTGCCGACGGCGCCACGCTCTGGGGCTTCCAGGTATGGCAGGCCGTGGGATTGGCCGTGTTGATCGCGTTGGCCTGGCTGGCCGGATGGATCATCAGCGCTATCCTCTTGGCCGTGTTCCGCAAGTTCCTGAGCCGATGGGGTCATGCCCAGGAGAATGCGGTGCCCATCAAGCGGGCCATTCGTCCACTCGGACTGATGCTGGCCTTTTCGCTGACGGCGATGTTCAGCGGTGCACTGGAATTGCCCGAAGATGTGCATCAGACCACGGTGACCGTGTTGCAAATGCTGATCACGCTCTGTGGCGTCCTGGCAGCCTTCAAACTCTCGGACCTTCTCACGCTACGGATGCGTCTGGCTGCCGAAGCCACCGAGTCGGCCCTGGATGATGCGCTGGTGCCATTGGCCGACAAGACGATCAAGTTCCTGATCGTCCTGACCGGATTCGTGATCGCCCTGCAGACCCTTGGATTCAACATCGCTGCGCTCCTGGCCGGTGTCTCCATTGGTGGTCTGGCACTGGCGTTCGCCGCACAGGATACGATCAAGAATGTCTTTGGCTCGGCCATGATCTTCGTGGATCGGCCATTCCAGATCGGCGACTGGATCACCTTCGATGGCGGCGAAGGCGTGGTCGAAGAGATCGGTTTCCGCAGCACGCGGTTGCGTACGCCGGCCAATAGTCTGATCACGGTTCCGAACGGTCGGCTGGCCGATATGACGCTGGACAACCTCGGCCTCCGAACCTTTCGGCGGTACCGCGAGGTCATCGGCGTACAGTACGATACGCCGCCGGAGACCATTCTGGCGTTCATCGAAGGTATACGCGAAGTCATCCGGCAACATCCAAAGACCGTGAATGATCTGGATCGGATGCAGGTACACTTCTACAAGTTCGACGCTTCGGCTTTGAGCATTCTGATGGTGATGCACTTTGCTGTTGACTCGTGGCCGGAGGAGCTGCAGGCTCGCGAAGAGATCAATGTGGACGTGTTGCGCCTTGCCGCCAGCATGGGAGTCAACTTCGCATTCCCCACGCAGACATTGCACATCCAGTCTATGCCTCCTGTAGTATCATGACCACCCCAACGCTGTTGGTGGGTGCACTCCTGGTGCTGATCGGCACCGGTTCGTTCCTGGTGTCCGCCGATCTCGGATCCCTTCTTCCTGCCGGACTCGGCAGCCTCGTCGGGGTCCTTGGGTGGCTTGGGCGATCACCCAAGCGGCAGGCGCTTGCAGGGCACCTGGCCGTTGGCTGCACGTTCGTTGGAATGGTGTTGTCCGCATCTGCCGCTGGCCGTCTGGTTGCCAGCCTCACCGGCGCTCCTCTGGAGCGGGCCGGTGCCACTGTGGCCATTGCGTTGACCGGCATAGTCTGTTTGATCCACGTTACGATGAGTATCCGATGGTTCCTCGCGAGGAAGCGCTCCGAGAGCGCTTGACGGAGAAGGCTGAACAACTTGGCGTTGGCACGCATACACGACACATCTTTTTGTGCGCCGACCAGACCAAACCCAAGTGCTGTTCACACAAGCAAGGCGAAGAGGCCTGGGATTACCTGAAGGATCGGCTCAAGGAGCTGGAACTGGCGGTGCCGGGTCAGGTGTATCGCACCAAGGCAAACTGTCTACGGGTGTGCGTGATGGGTCCCATCGCTGTGATCCACCCCGATAACGTATGGTATCACTCTTGTACGCCCAAGGTGCTGGAGCGCATCATTCAGGAACATCTGATCGGCGGCGTGCCGGTCGAAGACTATCGGATCACACTCAGCACGTAGATGTGCAGGGCGATGTAGGCCAGGCCGATGGAGGTGCCAAACCCGATCCAGCTGAGCACCGTGCGGATCCTGGGTAGCAGTGGTTTTGGGATGAAGCGAAAGCTGAAGAGGGCACTGCGGATCCCATGCCGCAGGTGGGAGGCCAGCGCTACCAT
>JANJTN010000105.1 GCA_024711065.1 bacterium | reverse complement strand
TAGATGTAGGGCTCGTAATCGTCCAGCTTGTAGCGATTGATCGCGGCATACGCCGTGGCAGCGGCGTGGGGAGACGGTTCGATGATGCTTACCAGGGCATCGGTGCTTTTGCCCAGCGCTGCGTCCACGCCGCTTGCCTTCCATGGTGCGGATGGCGTCACGTTGCGCCACGACGTGCCGTTGTCTGCAGACACGTGGATCAACCCACAGTCGGATCCGGCCCACAGCGTCCCTTGCTGTACGGGCGACTCGGCAAACGTGAAGATGGTGTTGTATACCTCTACGCCGGTATTGTCCTTGGTGATCGGACCACCGGAGGGGGCTTGCTTGGCGGTGTCGTTCCGGGTGAGATCGTCGCTGATCCGCGCCCAGCTCATCCCATTGTCCGTGGATCGCCACACGTGCTGTGAGGTAGTGTACAGCACGGATGGATCGTGCGGAGAGAACAGGATCGGGAAGGTCCACTGGAAACGTTCGCCGCGATCACGAGCCCCTTCTCCAACCGGATTCTTGGGGTAAACGCTGATGTCGCGTTCCTGGTTGATTCGGCGGTCCTGCCACCCCAGGTAGCCGGAATAGTTGCCACCCACGGTGATCTCGGGGATGGAGGGGTGGGGGACGACATAGCCGGACTCGAAGCCGGCTACTGAGTACCAGTCCTGGCGATCGATGTTCCATCCGCCGATCGTGCGGCTTGGTATGGAGCATGTGGTGTTGTCTTGCTGTGCGCCGTAAAGGCGGTAGGGGAAGTGGTTGTCCAGCGTAACGTGATAGAACTGCGCTGTGGCCATGTGGTCATCCGTCCAGTGAGCGCCGCCGTCCACGCTTACCACCGCACCGCCGTCGTTGGCTACGATCATGCGCTGTGGGTCGTTCGGGTCGATCCACAGGTCGTGATGGTCGGCATGGTTGGTTCCCATTGTCCGGAACGTGCGTCCGCCGTCGATGCTCTTGTGCATCTGCACGTTCAGCACATACACCACCTGCTCGTTCTGCGGGTCGGCATAGACGTGCGAGAAGTACCACGGCCGTTGCTTGATGTTGGCATCGGAGCTCACGCGATCCCATGTGGCTCCGCCATCCATGCTCTTGAACAAGCCGCCGTTGCGGTTCTCCACCATGGCGTACACCATGTTGCGGCGGGCACGGGAGACATCAATGCAGATCTTGCCGTTGATACCGGTGGGGAGTCCGGGGTTCGTGGTGATCTCCTTCCACGTATCTCCGCCGTCGGTACTCTTGAAGAGACCGCTGCCAGAGCCCCCTGACGAAAGGGACCATCCATTGCGATACGCCTGCCACAGCGAGGCATAGAGAATGCGCGGGTTCAGCGGGTCCATTTTCAGCGACACGCCGCCGGTGGAGTCGTTGCGATAGAGGACCTTCTTCCACGTGCCACCACCGTCGGTACTCTTGAAGATGCCGCGCTCGCTGTTGGTGCCAAAGACCCGTCCCATGGCGCTCACGAGGACGGTGTTGGGGTCATCCGGATGGACCACGATATCGCCGAACATCTGTCCGTCCTTCAATCCAATGGACTTCCAGGAGCGGCCGGCATCGGTGGAGCGGTACAGGCCATCGCCCGGCGAGATGTTGCCGCGGATATCGGTCTCGCCGGTACCGGCATAGATCACATTGGGGTCAGAAGGAGCTATGGCAAGACAGCCGATGCTGGCTGCCTGGAATGTGGTATCGGTGATGTCCAACCACGTGTCGCCGCCGTCGGTGCTCTTGAACACACCGCCGCCGGTGGTGCCGAAGTAGTAGGTCATGCGATCGTCCGGATGCGATGCCACCGCAAGGGAGCGTCCGGCGCGATACGGCCCGATGCACCGGAAGTGCATGGACCGAAAGTCCTGTTCGAGCTGCTTGGTGGGGGGCGTGGACAAGAGTTGTGACGACAAGGGGCTTGCCAGCGTGGCACAAAGAAGACCGACGAGGTACAAGTCGCGCATGTTCGTGATCCAGTGATAATCCGCAAGAAGGCGATATTACAGCGAAAGACGCTGAGACGCACTGTAACTGAAGTCGCTCGAGCCAGTCAGCTCGAGTTGTCTGTACCCGCTTCGTTCATTCAGGGAGGATGTGTAGATGAAGCTGCTCTGTACCTCGTTGCTGTTCGTTAGTCTGTTGCTCGATGCCACTTCGGTATTCGGCCAGTCCTACTCGCCCACCAAGCGGTTCTGGGACGCGGTGCTCGGATCGACCGTGCTGAGAGCCCAGGATGGTCGTGTCTACGTGGAGTTCGCGAAGTATCCTGCTGCCCAGTCGTACCCGATATACCTGGACGTATCTGCACTTCCCGGCTCGAATGATCTGTACTCGCACAGCGAGATGGCGGCTCGCGGCCCCTTCCAGGGGTACGACGTGAACGGCAACGGGCACGCTGACCTCATCGAGTCTTACGGCCAGGTCCAGCGCAACCTCACGCTGGACGTGTTTACGGAGCGTGAGTCCACCATCACGCTGCCGGTCGAGCAATCGATTCTTGGAGACCCCCGACTCACCCGGATCCTGGACGTTGATGCAGATGGGATGGACGACATTCTAACGTGGCCTCAGGGTTCGGTGGTGATCTTTTGGGGAGATCAGAACCAACCCCTTAGTCGTACGACGACCATTGCGCTTACGGATGCAGCGTCGGTCTTTACCGTGCTTTATGCAGGTGCTCTCGACACGGCCTTTGCCGTGATCGCGCTTGGTGCCGTTGAGAATACGACGGATCGTCAGGAGCTGCGGCTGTATCGGGTGGCGGCATCCGAACTTGACGGTCATCCCGGGCAGCTCGTTGTGTCGGCAGCCAGCCGCGAAGCCCTTTCGCAGCAGTTCGAAGGCGTGGTATTCGATGCCGGCGACGTGTGGCAATACGTCTATGCCGAGGGCCAGTTCTCTTTGCGGATCCACGCCGACTCGATCGCGGCGATCCGGTGTGATCCCTCGATGTCCGTGATCGATGGGCGCCGGCGTTTCAAGACCAACGAGTTGATCGGTGCCGCCATCACTCGGCCGTCGAACCAGGGCGCCGTGAACGTCAACAATGTCTGCCTGGCGTATCGCTTCGAGCACACCGGAGGTGCGGAACAATTGCAGAAACAATACATGTCCACAGATCGGTATACGATCACGGACCCGTGGACCATGGCCATGCAGTTTCAGGGGAGTATTCTGCATCTTCCGGGACGGAGTGCGACTGTTGGCTACCACCGAACCCGGCTGTTGCCGGACGTTGACGGCGATGGCCAACCGGAAGTGATCACCGGCTATCGGTCGGGAGCCTATGCCCCCGCTGAACTGGTAGACGTATTCTTGAGCTCCTATACCATTACGGCATCAACACCAGACGACGCTTCGGCAACGCGGTTGTCGGTACTGCCAACAGAGACGGGATGGCTCGTTGAAGGCCATGATCCGGCTACCGCAGGACCGGTGCGCCTTGTTGATCTGATGGGTCGTTCGATCCCGGTGCTGGTCACATCACATAGCAACGGCATTGCCGTGGACCTGCAGGGTCCCACGGCCGGTCCCATGTGGCTTGCCATCGGAGCACGGTCCGCTGCAGTGTGGAGATGAACGATCGTACCGGCAACGCTACTCTGCACTGCCGGTACGAAGCACGCAACGCTAGCGGACCAGATTCAACCGTACGACGTGTTCTCCATCGGTCACCACGTATACACCTGCCGGCAGTGCTGAACACTGCAGCGTTGGCACACGATGGCCCACCACGGTACACGGTACCAGAGCCCCTTGCAGATCGGTCACGGTAA
>JANJTN010000065.1 GCA_024711065.1 bacterium | reverse complement strand
GCCCTCGAGTCCGCAGCATCGGCGCTGAAAGGGCTCAAGGGCACGCAAGTGGCTGTGATCGGTTCGGCCAAAGCGTCCAACGAAGACAACTACCTTCTGTCGCAGTTCGCCCACAACGTGCTGGGCTCGCATGACATCGACGTGATCAAGCACATCGACCACGACTTTGCCGATGCCAAACTGCGTGTGAACGAAACCGCTCCGAACGCCATTGGTGCGCACGAAGTGGGAATGAAGCCTTCCGCCCAAGGCCATAAACTCGATCAGCTGGCCGATCGCATTCGCCGTGGCGATGTGAAGGCTGTGGTCATCCTGGGCGACACGGCCGATGCGCATTCCGAAGAACTGTCGGCCGCCGTTGCCGGAGTGGATCATCTGATCGTGATCGATACGCATGGCACGGTCACCGCCAATCAGGCTTCGGTGTTGTTGCCGATGGCATCCTGGGCCGAGACCGAAGGCACGTTCACCAACACGCTGCATCGTGTGCAGCACTTCCTGCCGGCCGTGGCCACGCAGGAGAATGCCCGGTACATGGGCCTGCGAATGAGTCGCTGGGACAAGTTCGGTGCGCAGAACGACCGCTGGTCGCAAGGCGAGCGGCGCGACGTGCGCCCGGGCTGGAAGATCGTTCAGTCGCTGGCTCAGGCACTTGGTGCCGACTGGTCCTTCAAGCGATCCGGCGACGTCTTTGCCGATCTGGCGGTGCATCAGGCTCCGTTCCATGGCATGTCGTACGACAAACTCGATGAGCATCAGGGCCTTGTCCTGGGCAAGGCCGACCATCCGGAACCTGCCGGAGTGGTGTACGAATCTCACGTCATGAAGCCGCAATAAGGGGGAGTCGCAAGACACATGGACCTGATCAATCTTGCCATCATTCTCGTACAGGCCGGCATCCTGGTGAACCTGATGCTGATGGCCGCCGCTTATATGGTGCTGGCCGAGCGGAAGATCTCGGCCTACATCCAGCTGCGGCTCGGACCCAATCGGGTTGGCCCTTGGGGCTTGTTCCAGTCGTTCGCCGACGTGTTCAAGCTGTACCTGAAAGAAGACATCGTTCCCGCCGCTGCGGACTACAAGTTCCATGCCCTGGCACCGGTGATCGCCATTGGCGTAGCCGTTACGGTGTACGCTGTGATCCCGTTCTCGGGACCACTGGTGACCATCGGCGGCAAGAGTTATGGTCTGGCCATGGCTCCCAACATGAACGTGGCTCTACTGGTGATCCTGGCCATGACGTCCGTCGGAGTTTACGGTGTAGCCCTTGCTGGTTGGTCGTCCAACAGTAAGTACTCCCTGATGGGCGGTCTACGTTCATCGGCCCAGATGATCTCCTACGAATTGTCCATGGGTCTGGCTGTCGTCGGCGTGGTCCTGATCGGTGGTTCGCTCAACCTGATCGAACTGATCCAGTATCAAACCGCTCACGGCTGGAATATCTTTTATCAGCCGCTGGGTTTCCTGATCTTTTTGATCACGGCACTCGCCGAGACCAACCGAGCCCCTTTCGATCTTCCCGAAGCTGAACCTGAGCTGGTAGGGGGCTATCACACCGAGTATTCCGGCATGAAGTTCGGTCTGCTGTATCTGGCCGAGTATGCGAACATCCTGGCGTCGAGCGCCATCATGGCCACGTTGTTCCTGGGTGGATGGGATATCATTCCGTTCGTGGACGAAGCGGCGCTGCTCGGTCTGGATCCAACCGGACTGCCGATGGTGCTGGCGGGCCACGTGGCCTTCCTGTCCAAGGCTTTTGTCCTGGTCTTTGTCTTTATCTGGATCCGCTGGTCGCTGCCGCGCTTCCGCTACGACCAACTCATGAACCTCGGTTGGAAAGTGCTACTTCCGCTTTCGCTAGCGAACATTGCGGTCACCGGCATTGTGATGCTTCTTCTCAATTGATACCTTAGCCCTTAGCCCTTAGCCCTTAGCCCCTAGCCCTTAGCCCTTAGCCCCCTAGCCCTTAGCCCCTAGCCCCTACATCGATATGGCAAACGTCACAGAGAATACCGAATCGCAACGACTCACATTCTGGGAGCGGATCTACCTTCCCGAGATCGCTCGCGGCCTTGGTCTGACGTTCCGTCAGATGTTCCGTCCCACGTTCACGCGTCAGTATCCGGAAGAGCGATGGATCCCGGAAGGGTCGTATCGTGGACGTCCGGTGCTGGTGCTCGAAGAGGAAGGCGAGCGTTGCGTGGCTTGTGGACTGTGCTCCCGCGTCTGCCCGGCTCTGGCCATCGAGGTTCGCGCCGGCGAGACCGAGCAGGAGAAGGAACGCTATCCGGAGCTATTCGAGATCAACATGCTCCGCTGCATCTATTGCGGCTTTTGCGAAGAGGTCTGCCCGGAAGAGGCCATCGTCATGAGCAAGGATTACGAACTGGTCTTCAGCTCGCAGGAAGAAGGCATCCTCGGCAAGGACAAGCTGCTGGTGCCGGTTGCCCAACTCCAGGAGCGTCTGGAGTTCCTGCGTCAGTGGCGGTGACAGTCTAATGCACTGATGCACTAATGCACTGATGCACTAATGCACTGATGCACTGATGCACTAATGCACTAATGCACTGATGCACTGATGCACTGATGCACTAATGCACTGATGCACTGATGCACTAATGCACTAATGCACTAATGCGAGAATGACTCAATTCCTGCATGAGTGCATTCTCGTATTAGACCTCTGTCATCGGGTCTTTTTCGTTTCCAGCCTGCGACGCCAACGTTTCCATTCCAGTGCACTCAGGATACCGGCGACGACGAGTGTGTTGAGCACTATATCGGCGATAGGTTTATCGTTCGATGTGAAGTAGGTGAAGAGCCCAAAGACCACGGCGAACATCAGGTAGTTGAGGATGGTTTGGCGCCAGAATCGACTTCGTTCGACCTTGACGTTCGACTTGAGTTCGTCAAGGCCGATGAAGACGCCGTCCCAAGCTTGCAGGACAATGTAGATCACTCCGATCAGGATGTACGTTGCAAACACGGCATAGCCGGCGATCTGCCAATTGGAGTCATGGACGACTTGTGTGAGCACAACCACTGTCGGTAGCAGTATGAAGGGCATCACGTTGATCGTTCGATACGCTGCGCGGTGAGACAAGGACCGCAGCACTTCATCAGACTCCAAGAGGCGAGTTTCCTCCAAGGGGTTCATGCGTTCTCCTCTCCGAACAGGTCTTCAACGGTCGACCCTAATACCTCTGCAATGCGCAGCGCGAGATACACGGAGGGGGCGAAGGTCCCTTGTTCGATGTAGTTGATACTCTGTCGGCTCACACCGACCTGCTCAGCCAAAGCCCCTTGCGTGAGCCCACTCTCTAAGCGGGACCCACGGACACGATTGTGATGTTGCGCTTCAGCCATTGTCAAAGATACTTGACAAGAGTGGACGTGTCAAGTACAATTGACAAGTTTCACCAGAGGAGGTGAACGTCGACCTCGCTAAAGCGATGATCGGCTGACACGATGGTGCAGCGCTCTTCAATGGCCTGGGCTACAAGAAATCGATCGAAGGGATCGCGGTGTTCCCACTCTAGTCGGGCGGCAAGAAGTGCATGTCGAGCAGTGATCGGCAAGAATCGGAAGTCGTAATCGACGATCCGACGTTCAATGTTCTGGATGAGACTTGCAGCTTGTGGCAGCTTTCCGATCAAGAGCTTGCGCTGCAATTCGTACACGCTTACCGGTGAGACAAAGATCGTGGTGGCCTTGCTGCGTAATGCCTTCCGGACCTTCGGAGTGAACCGATCCGGTTCTTGGTCGAACCACAGCAGTGCGTGGGTATCGAGCAGGATGTTCGGCATCACCAGTTGAGAGGATCGTTGGGATCGTTGTCGTCGTTGAAGTCTTGAGTGATCTTGAGGGCAGACGGATCATACGTCAACCGGGGCACCTCAGGATTCACCCCGAGGCCGATCGGCCGCAGGTTGTCTTCCGATTCCTCAGCGACAGGGATGATCTTTACCGCCGGAATGCCGCGGCGAGAAATGATCACTTCTTCGCCTGCAAGGGCCGCCTCTACAAGTTGGGAGAGCGTCGACTTTGCTTTGTGCATGTTGACCATGATCATGTCAGTGCCGGTCCCATGGTGAAACGTGACCT
>JANJTN010000024.1 GCA_024711065.1 bacterium | reverse complement strand
CGGCTCATTCGCGGTCGGTGCCAAGGGGCCGCGCGGCATCGGCGTCACTGCCGACGGCAAGTACCTGGTCCCTCCTACCACAAACGAGGCGGTGGAATCCACTTCAAGGATCCCCTCGATCACCGCATTCACGTCACCGGTCAGGAGCTTTTGTCCGGCCACGTAGCCCTTGCCCTCCGGCATCAGTTGCTCGCGGTGCACCACACCGGTAGCCCCTTCCATATCCACAACGATGAAGATCTTCATACCTGTACCTGCGGTGTTCGTGCAACATGTCCCAGACTCGTGGCGGCCACAACATCGGCATGGACTTCCGTGAGTGCGACCCTGTGCGGCCCTCGGACGATCAGTTCCGGAGCGTGCATGGCCACACGGACATAATTCTCGGTCCACCCGCTCCACGTTCCACTCTGAGCGTCGAATGTTTCGGGGATCACGATCCGTGTACTGCCCACATTCCGCGCGTGGTGTTCGGCACGGCGCTGCTCGGAGAACGCGCGCAGGCGTGCGGTACGCGCCTTGCGGACCGACATCGGCACCACGTCCGCATACGACGCCGCTGGTGTATTCTCGCGTTCGGAGTACGTAAAGACGTGCAGATAGGTGAACGGGATCGACTCCAGGAACCGCCACGACTCTTCGAACAGATCATCGGTCTCCCCAGGGAAACCCACGATCACATCGATGCCCAATGCGGCATGCGGCATGCGCTCGAAGATCCGCTGGGCCACTTGCTGATACTTCTCCGGGTTGTATCGGCGTCGCATCCGCTTCAGGATCTCGACTGAACCTGACTGTAACGGCACGTGAAAGTGCGGCACGAAGACCGTACTGTTGGCCACAAGGTCGATGATCTCGTTGGAGAGTGTATTGGGTTCGATGGACGAGATGCGAACGCGTACCGGCGGCTGCAGTACATCGATCAGGCGCACCACATCGGCGAAACGCTCTCCGGAGGGGGCTTTGTATTCCCCCAGGTTGATGCCGGACAGGACGATCTCATGAAATCCATCCCGTACCAATCCATCGATGGCTTCGGCGATGCGTTCGAACTCCATGGCTCTTGCCGGACCGCGCGCAAGAGGAATGGTGCAGAACGTACAGGTATAATCGCACCCGTCCTGCAGTTTGAGAAAGGCTCGTGTCCTCGAGTCCCCTTCTGCCGTGGCCGAGCCCACGAAGGATGTATCTTCGCTCAGGTCGGAGGTGTGGATCTGCGGCGTGTCCCAGGACAGGATCTCGTCTGCCAGATCAGCGATCCCGGACTTTTCTGCTGTACCGAACACAGCACGGACGCCATCGATGGAGGCCACGTCTTCGGGTTGCAACTGCGCATAGCATCCGGTGACCACTACAGCGGCGTCCGGAGCCCCCTTCAATCCGCGGCGGACGATCTTACGGCATTCGGCGTCGGCATTCTCGGTGACCGTGCAGGTGTTGATCACGATCAGTTCTGCCTCTGCACCGAGCGGAACCACCTGATAGCCTCGAGCCACGAAATCGGCACTGATGGACGAGGTTTCGGAATAATTCAGCTTGCAGCCGAGGGTATGGAAGGCGACGCGCTTCGACATGATCACAAACTTACCGAGGTAACGCGTGAAGAGCGGTGTTGAACATGGTGTGGGGGTTGTTCACGTGACCGTGGATGACGCGATGACGGCCCGGCTGGAAGACCTGGTAGCCCATCCGGTATACTCGACGTTCTGGCTGAGCTATCATGCCGAACTGGCTGCCCGGCGCGCGATCCAGCCGTACTTTGAAGAAGGCGAGAATGCCGTTGGTGCCTATCTGGAGATCCGCCATCATGCCATGGCAGGGGTCGGCGCCCATGTCGAGATCCGAGCCACGGTGATCGAGGTGAAGGGCCGGTTCATCCGCTGTCGTGTGGAGGCCAGGCACCAAACAACAAAGGCCCTCCTTGCGGAAGGCCTTCAGGACCAGATCGTCCTGTCTACTGAGGTACTCGAGGAAAAGATCGCGTCGGCGCTGCGTTAGAGTCGCGTGAGCACGAACGTGGTCTTCGTCGGATCGGCGAACTTCACGGCATTGGTGCTCGAAGCCGCCTTGCCGGCATAGCTCTGGATCCGTGCCGGAGGCACGCCGCGGCGGATCAGCAGATCGCGGATGGCCGAAGCCCTGCGCTGCAGGAATTCGCTGTTGGCAGCGCTTCCAACGGCCTCTGGGTTGTTCAGGATCTCCAGTGCCAGATCGCTCTTCTGGATCATGAGCGTGGCGATGGAATCGAGCAGGGGCACGTCGGCGGGACTGACTTCGTGGTTCTGGTCCGCGAACGTCAGATCGATGCTCATCACGAGCACCTGATCGGAAGGGGTATTGGCGATCTGGACGCGATGGCGAGGCATGAGAGCCATCACGTCACTGGTGCGCACAGATCCCGCCGACGACCCTGCTGCAGTCATCGTAGCGCCCTGCACAAGGTTATCAGAGCCACTGCCTTTGTGTTGTACGGTGATCGTATACGAATGCCGAAGGGCATTGTAGATCCCGAGGAAGACCTTGTCGAAATCATAGACGTCGTGCAAGCGGTGCAGTTCACCGCCGGTGGACTCGGCGATACGTTCGATGGGCGCGTCGTTCGAGACACCATAGGTTACACCGTGCACCTTCACACCGGCTGCCTTTGCTGCAGCGATCACGTCGTCGACCGTAGCGGTGGAGGCATTGTCGTCGCCATCGGTGAACAGCACCATCACGCGCATGTTCACATCCGGGGCTTTCTCCAATTGCTTGATCGTTTCGATGGCTGCATCGTAGATGGCCGTGCCATTGTTGCGCGACTGGAGGCCGTTCACCTGGAACTTGCCCATGAACTCGGATCGATCGTTCGTGAGTTCGACCTCGGTTTCGACGTTACCGGTGAACTTCGAAATGGTGACGTAGTCCTTGGGATCGAAGGTGCGCAGAGCCGATTGGATGGCCCGCTGCATGCGCACGGCACGTGGAATGGTCATCGATCGGCTATGGTCCAGGGCAAAGCCCACGGCAAAGGCCTGTTCTTCGGCCTGACGACGCTCGGAAATGGACATCTGGTCGGGCGTCACGCTCATGGCCATGTCGGCCGTCACAAAGTCCTTCCAAAGTGGACGAGCCTCGGCCTGCGTGGGCAGGTATGGCGGAGCATATCCCCCGATGCTGCGTCCCTCGTTGTCGACCAGCACCAGCTCGATCTCGGTCTTTTCCTTGTGGGTCTGCTTATGGATCACATGGTATTTAGCCTGGCCGCTGATCACCAGATCGCGAACCGGTACCATGGATGGCGTAGCACTGCCTCCGCCCCCTGCAAGAGCGGTTGTGGCTGCCAAAGCAGCTGCAAGAATGCCGGCTGCTACCTGTTGAATGGTCGTTCGGGTCATGTCATGCCTCCCGAGAATACCGTACGTAGTTGTACGTAACTCTTGTGAAGGGGCAATCTACCGAAGCGAGACCACCGTGTCAAGTATTTTCTTACGTAGTACTACGTAGTCTGCTTGACAACGTGTAAGACAATCGTCTTATTTCCTTGTTTTACAGGTACTTGAGCCGCTCTCGTTGCAAGTCGTTGCAAAACATTATTTCAGGATGAAGCCAGTCATTTCGGACCAAAAGAACAGGTCCAGTTCATCCATGTCCAGACCACTCGTTTTGGCAAAGGCCTTGAAGCGAGCTTCGACGGCCCGGTACCGTCGTTTGGAGGCAATGTCCGGCGTGTGGGCATACAGCCCGCAGTGCACCAGATACCGCAGGAGGTGCCGATCCAGGATCCCCAAACCGCGTGTTCCGATGTTTCGGAGATAGTGGGAGGCTTCCTTCAGGCCGAATCCGAGGACGGTTTCCGCCAGCAGATCCCGTTTCGCGGTCGGATCCATGGTTAGGGCGATCACCCGCTCATACTCCGGCCACCGCTCCCGGGCTACGTGCAGCCGGTGGGCTTTTTGGTGGTGGAAGCGTATGTAGTGGGCCGGATCGCGAAGCAGCGGCACCACATCAGCCCCCTTCCCCTGAAAATCGATCTGCTGAAGGTGGCTGACAACGATCTCGGCATGTACAGCTTTGCTCTGGGGCGTCAGCAGGCAATAGCAGAGTTCATAGAACCACTGTTCTCGGGGGACGTCTGCGAACTCCTGCAGACGCCGTCGGATCTGGGGCCGTCGTTCATTGAAGGGGGCCACCAGATCTGCGGGTAGGGCATCCGGGATCGGTTTGCGAGGCATCGATCAGACCAAGCCTCGCCGTTTACGCCAGAACCACTCGGCCTAGAACGCCGCCAGGGCCACCATGAGTGGCCAGATCGTGTGCCAGAGGGTCGTGTCGCGTCCTGTGGTCCGGGCTACGGTGCGCAATCGTGGATCACTCCGAAGTTGTTCCAGTACCTTGTCTACGGTCGCACTGGTGCCGAACGCTCCGCCGGTGGTGGAGGCCAGCGTACGCAAGACGCCGGTATTCATCGTTATCGCTGCGTCTTCCACCGAGAGATCGCCCACACTGAACCGGCCTTGATCAGCACCGAGTGAGCGTCCGTTGCGGACGGCCGTTCCACTGAATCGGTACTCCCCTGGCGGTAGTGTGCCCAGAACGGAGCGGTACCGACCGGTACCAAGAGAAGCCAGGATCACATCGCGCTCCCCTGCCGGACCGGTGATACGGACCCGGACATCTGCCTGATCCACTGGTTGCATGGACTCGTTCAGTACAGTGGCCTGCACGGACACCGATTCGCCGGCGCTATAGAAGTCGCGAGACGTCCGGATCACCACTCGGCGTTCGTCGTCGCGAACGGCAAGCCATCCCGTTGCGTTGCCGATGAACGACCGGAACACGTCCGTCGGTTGTTCGCCACGCGATGCTCGCGGCCCCTCGCCCTGAAGCTCCCATCGGTACAGGCCATACCCCAATACGGCCAGTGAACGGCGTCCCTCCGTTTCCTGCTTGATGAGAAGGGGCTCCGGTAACGGCACATTGTTCACCTTGATGGTGGCTAATGTCTTGGCCCCCGGACGAGGTGTTACAAATGTCTCCGTGCGTACGATCGGCGGCAGCGTGTTCCATAACTCCTGATCGCCATCGGTGCCGGTGACCTTCAGGATGGGATCGGAGGTTTGGCCGCGCTGGACGTCCGGCGTGGTTTTGAACTCCACCGGACGCGAGGCGGCCACGCTGAACGGAAGGTAGGGCTCCAGTGGCCCGAGACGGTCGTAGGCTACGTCGCGAGATGGTATGAACAGGACGCCGGCACCGCGCTTGAGAGCCGTAGCCACTTCGGCGATCGCACTCGATGGCGTGGAGGCGATCGGAAATCCGATGAGGACGCACAGCTCTGAACCGGCGATCGAGCTAGCAGAGGGTGACGCGCCATAGAACTGCGATCCTTGTTTCTGGATGAACGACCGCACCTTGATGTTGGGATCGCTCTCCAGGACGGTTGTCACGAAGCTGACATCCGGACTCGGTGCACCGGCGATCAGAGAGACGATTCGTTCAGAGGAACGGACATCCACAAATCGCTGCGTGCGATTGTTAACGGTGGTCGCTTCCGTACCGCTGGTCTCCACCACGGCCGTCAGCTTGCGCTTGCCCACCACGCTCGGTGTCCACTGAAGATCCACCGTCGTTCGCCCCGAAGGCGAGCGGATCTCGATCGTGTCGCGTGCAACCTCGCGATCCTCTTCCAGCAGGCGGATCACAGCTTTCCCCGGAGGCAACCCCGAATGTTCGAACGCCACACTTACCGGCGTGGGAGAGCGAACAACGGTGATCTCTCCGGTGAGCATCCCGGTCACGGTCAGATCTGCAGGCGTTGTGGTATCTCCGATCCCGATAGCATACACACCGATACCGGCAGCGGCAGCCGCGGATACGGGCGACTCGCCTGAGTTGTATTGTCCATCCGTGATGAACAGCACTACCGGAGGGCGTTCCTGAGCAGACCGATTGGCTGCCCACTGGAGCACGCGCGACAGATCGGTTCGCTCGCCATCGGCGCGCAGACTGTCGGTATCGGCAAGAGGGCGAACGGACTCGTCGAAGCCCACAAACGACCACCGTTCCGATGCCGCCTCCCGAACCCGTTCGACCACCTCGTTGCGCTGCGGCAGGCGAGCCCCTTTCCCATCCTTCAGAGAGAGGCTTCGCGATTCGTCGATCGCAACCAGGATCTGCGGAGCCTCTTCGAACGACGTTACTGCCCGCAGGACCGGTTCGAACAGGGCCAAGGCCAGCATGGTGATGCCGACCCACCGCAGGATCGTTAGTCCACTACGGCTGCGAGCCGACAAGGCCGGCGTGGTCCTGCGGTACGTCATCCAGGCGATGCCGCCGGCGGCCAGTACCACCAGCAGGACTGCCCACCAGGTACCGGTTGCAAAAAAGAGGTGTAGTGACTCCATGGATCTCCAGGGGGGACCGCAAAGATGCGGCGCTGGCCTCAGACGGTCAGGGGGTAGGCGTTCGTGTGAAGAACTTTCGCTCGACGCCGACCCAATTGATTTGAATGAATGCGCCGAGTGCCGTACCTTTGTCTTTCACATCGGGTCGTGGCTCAGCCCGGTAGAGCACCTCGTTCGGGACGAGGGGGTCGGAGGTTCAAATCCTCTCGCCCCGACCAGTGATCAAAAGCCTGTCTGGAAACGGACAGGCTTTTTTCGTACGTCGAAGATGACGATCACCGGATCAGGAAGGAACGTCGGCCAGTGGAAGTTCCACAAAGAACGCCGCACCGTCCGGCCGGTTCTCTCCCCATACCCTGCCGTTGAGGATCTCCACCGTGCGTCGTACCAGGTACAAGCCAAGGCCCGTAGATCCCTCGGTTCCGGTGGGTCTTGCCGATAGGGTCTGGAACGGACGGAACAAACGTCCGAGGTCCTCCCGGTTCAAGCCCGGACCGCTGTCATACACTTCCAGGCGAACGTGTTCTGCCTCGTCCACCGCCTGCGGTACCTTCACAGTTACCTCGATGGTGGTGCCGGCAGGACTGAACTTGATGGCATTCGACACCAGGTTCTCCATGATCGTCACAAGCATGTGCTCATCGGTTCGGAGAACGTAGGCATCACGATCGAACGACCACTGCAGCGCGATCTGCTTTTCCTGAGCCCCTTGCCGAGAAGCCGACAATACGTGTTCCCACACCACACGAGCGTTGGTCTGGATGGCCGCAGGCGTGTGCCGTTGCCGTGCCGTGGCCAACGTTGCCGAGATCTGATCGATCATGCGCGTTGCCATGTGCTGCATCTCTCGGCCGTATTCCTGACGTTCGTCCTTGCT
>JANJTN010000011.1 GCA_024711065.1 bacterium | reverse complement strand
ATTGACGGTCTGCTCAGACTGGGCTGCACGCTGAGCGTCGAAGAGATCACACCGGAGGGCCTGCCCATGCAAGGCCGCTCGGTGGACCTGGGCCTGCCGGAAGCACCGGCGCAGGACGCCCGCTCCAGGCGCAAGACCTCCCGATTCACCTTTGCCGGTGGCAGTGGTGCCAGCCGGTACCGCCTACGGCTACATCCTGGCGACAACGTGGTGCTGCACATGGCCGATGTGCTCGAAGAACGACAGACGGCACTGCCCAAGCAGGGTGAAGTATCCGCCGGTCAAAAGGTGGTAGACCTGCAGGCCATGGAAGTCGTAGACCTTGCCACACAACGACTGATCCGAGCAATGCCGAACCCTGCGTCGGATCAGATCAACGTGCTGGTTTCGCTGCTCCCCGGAGATACACGCCAAGGTTCACTTGAGGTGTACACCACGGCGGGCGAGGTGGTCTGGCGGTCGGACCGGCCAGTCTCGCCGGTGATCGCCATGGATGTATCACAACTTGTCTCAGGCGTGTACCATCTCCGGTGGACCATGGCTTCGGGAGAGAGGGTGTGTTGCATGATCGTTGTAGCTCACTGAGAAGCGTAGGAATCCAATAACTGCTGCATCGTTGTTGCCAACAACTGGATAGTTGTTGCCGAAGTCTATTGCAGCAACGAAGTTCAGCTTGCATCTACGAGAGTCTTCTTCCTCTTCAGGAAAACCGCAGCGCCCGAGCCGGCTGCACCCGGCGGACGGCAAGCATAGGCACGACGGACGCCGCCACAGCCAGGACGATGGAAGCAAGCGGGACGATCAGGTAGGGGGCTGGGTCGATGGACACCGGCAACGCGCTCACGTAGTACACCGTGCCGTCCAACGTAATGGGTTGCCAGGTGCGCTGCACCATGGCAAACATCACCGAGATCACCACGCCGATGGCAGCACCGGCGGCCGAGATGCGGAGTCCTCGCAGGGCCACGATCGTCATCACCTGACGCGGCGCCATACCGATGGTGAGCAGGATGGCCAGCGACCGCGTCTTCTCGACCACCGTGACCAACAGGGTACTCACCAGCGTGAAGACCGCTACGAGACTGATCAGTCCGAGCACGATGGGGATGGGCTGCTTCTGCAGCTCGATCCACGAGGCGATAGCCTGAAAGCGATCCTCCCACGTGATCAGCATCAAGCCCCCTGCCTCCGGCGCCATCTGAGACGCGATCGTTCGGGCAAGGGTCGGATCGTCCAGCTCTACCGCCAGATGCGACACGTCGGCCGGTGCCAGACGTAAGGCTTGCTGCAGCTGGGCCAGGTCCATCACGATCACACTTTCGTCGATCGACTGCATGCCGGTCTGCACCACGGCATCCACTCGTGCCGAGAACAGAATGGGGCTGGCCGCAGCGCCGCCGCCATCGGAGGCATAGAGCACCAGCGTGTCGCCTACCCGAACGCCAAGGCGACGTGCGATCTCGGCACCCACACCGGCTCCGCCCTGAATTCCGTTGGGTACCAGCAGCGGCATTCGCGCCGACGTTAGTCCGTGCAGGACGGCACCTTCAACGCCGTTCCGCGTGCGCACAAGGGCTTCGCGCACCAGCAGGGGATCCACGCGTTCAACGTGGTCAACGGTTCTGAGCCGATCCTGTAGAACATCAGCCTCGGGGATCACACCGCCGTCAAACCGACGCAGCTCCAGATGCGAGGTGTACCGCAGTGCGGTCTCTTCGATCATCTCTTCGTACCCTCGCAGCACGCTCATCGAAACGATCAGGGCCGTGCAACCCAACGCTACACTGCCTACGGACACCAGGGTGGTGAATCGGGCAAAGCCCGAGCGCAGCGATCGGGAGAATCGCGAAGCGATGAAGGACGATAGTCTCACTCGTTACCGGAATGGTCGTAGAATCCGCGACCGCTCTTCTGTCCGTGGTTGCCGGCATCTACCATTTGCTGTTGCAGCAGAGACGGGGTAAAGCGCGGCTCGTAGAAGAACTGCTGCCACTGGCTCTTGGTCACGTCCAGATTGGTATCTACACCGATCAGATCCATCAGCTCGAACGGTCCCATCTTGAAGCCAAGTCCCTTCATCAAGGCATCCACCTGTGGGATCTGGGCAGCCCCCTCCATTACGATGCGCTGGGCCTCGTTGTAGTAGTTGCGTGCCACACGATTCACGATAAAGCCCGGCACGTCCTTGGCTACGGCCGGCGTCTTGCCCAGCCCCTTGGCCAGATCCACGCAGAACTGGACGGTGGCGTCGGAAGTGCGTGGACCCCGGATCACTTCCACCAGCTTCATGATGTGAGCCGGATTGAAGAAGTGCAGTCCGGCAAACCGCGATGGGTCTTGAAGGGGGCTTGCCAGCGCCGCGATCGAAATCGAGGAGGTGTTGGTTGCCAGGATGGCCGCTGGCGACACGATCTGTTCGAGTCGTGTGAACAGGTCGTGCTTGATCTCCAGACGTTCGGCCACGGCTTCGATCACCAGGTGGCAGGGGGCCAGGGTGGCAAGATCGGTGGAGGCCGACACGCGTTCGGCGGCGGCATCGGCATCGGCCTGCGTCATCTTATGCCGTTCCACGGCTTTGCCCAGCTGAGCCTTCACGAAACCCACGGCGGCCGCGCAGGCCGGTTCGACCACGTCGAACAGGATCACGGAATGTCCGGCCTGCAGGGCTGCGATCGCAATGCCGCGCCCCATGGTGCCGGCGCCACAAATGCCGATGGTCATGCGATCACTCCCAGCTCTTTGCCAACCTTGCCAAAGGCCGCAATGGCGCGATCGAGCATCTCGGTGGTGTGGGCGGCCGAGACCTGTACACGAATGCGCGCCTTGCCTTTGGGCACCACAGGATAGAAGAAGCCGATCACGTAGATGCCTTCCTCCAGAAGCTTGTCGGCCATTTGTTGGGCCAACGGGGCATCGTAGAGCATCACCGGCGTGATGGGATGCACGCCTGGCACGATATCAAAGCCCAGTTGCTGCATGCCCAGACGGAAGTAGGCCGTGTTGGCTTCAAGGCGGTCCCGCAGCTCTGTGGTGGTGCTGAGCAGGTCGATCATCTTGATCCCCGCACCTACGATCGCTGGCGGCAGGGAGTTGGAGAACAGGTAGGGACGGGAGCGTTGACGCAGCAGGTCGATGATCTCCTGGCGTCCGGTGGTGAATCCGCCGATCCCGCCTCCGAGAGCCTTGCCCAGGGTACCGGTAATGATGTCGACACGTCCGGTAACACCGCAATGTTCCACCACGCCTCGGCCATGTGTTCCCATAAAGCCCATCGAGTGGCATTCATCCACCATCACCATGGCTTCGTATCGGTCAGCCAGGTCGCAGATCTTGTCGAGCGGGGCAATCGTGCCGTCCATCGAGAACACGGCATCCGTCGCAATGATGATGTTGCGGGCGCCATCGGCGCGCGCCTGCTTGAGCTGCGCTTCCAGATCGTCCATGTTGCAGCTCTCATAACGGTAGCGCATGGCTTTGCACAGCCGCACACCGTCGATGATCGAGGCATGGTTCAGCGCGTCGGACACGATGGCGTCCTCGGCACCGAGCAGCGGTTCGAAGACACCGCCGTTGGCATCGAAGCAGGCGGCATAGAGGATCGTGTCGTCCGTCTGGCAGAACTGCGCGATCTTCCGTTCCAGCTCCAGATGGAGGTCCTGCGTACCGCAGATGAACCGCACGCTGGACATACCAAAGCCATGCGAATCCAGGGCATCCTTGGCCGCCTGGATCATGTCCGGGTGACTCGACAGGCCCAGGTAGTTGTTGGCGCAGAAGTTGAGCACCGGCTCGGTGCGGCCCTGCACGGTGATCTCCGGACCCTGCGGCGACGTGATCACACGCTCGCGCTTGTACAATCCGGCTTCTTCGATGGAAGCCAGTTCATCGGTGAGTTGTTGTTTGATGGTTCCGAACATGGGTTGCTAATCTGTTACTGTGTTAATCTGGTAGTGTGCTAATGTGCTAGTGCAAGTTACGAAGCCACGTGAACCTCGTGCTGGAAGCGAACCCATTAGCAGATTAGCAGATTAGCAGATTAACTTCGCTCATGCAGTCGACGTCAGCTAACGCAAGCCGAGTCAGCGTGATCATGGCCACGCGGGACCGGCGCGAGGTGCTGCTGCAGTGTCTGGCAGAGTATGCCACGCAGACCCATCCGGACATAGAGATCATTGTGGTGGACAACGGCTCCACCGATGGTACGGCACAAGCCGTGGAAGAACACTTCCCGCACGTGGTTGTGCATCGGCTGCCGAACAACCAGGGTCCCGAAGCACTGAACATCGCCGCCCGTATGGCAACCGGAACCTATCTGTGGCGCACTGATGACGATGCCTATCCGGATTCACCCACCACGCTGGCCGATGCCGTGCAGATCCTGGAGCGGTTCCCGCATGTAACGGTGGTGAGTGGCGAGATCCTGGAGCGTCTGATCGGCTATCAGCCCCTTGACTACTATCCGTTCGAGCGCCCTGTGGATGTTCCCGAAGACGGTCTGCCAATGGTAGAGTTCTGGGGCACGGCCGCCCTGATCCGCCGAAACGCCTTTATCGAGGCAGGGGGCTTCTGGGAGGTGTTCTATGGTGAGGAGCTCGATCTCTCCAGTCGATTGATCCTGGCCGGCGGCAGCATCCGATACGCTCCGTGGGTGCGCGTTCGGCATCTGAGTGCCTTTGCCGAAGGAGGCCGCCAGTCGCACCGGTGGTTGCTGCAGGCAGAGATGGTAACGAGGTATCAGTACACGTATTTCCCGATGCTCCAGGCCATCGGACGCACCACGGTGGTGTGGTTGGGATTGACCCTGGCGTCGGTACGGCACCGATTTTCGCCCGTGATCTATCTGCAGGGCATGGCGGCCATGATCCGCGGAAAGCGCACCGGGCTACGGCATCATCGGAAGCTGACGCCGGAGGAGCGTCGCCGCATCACGGGTGGACGCAGCATCTGGGACGTAGTGTTCCGGTACTATAAAGTGCGCTGGAAGCAGCGGAGGGTGGGCCGATGAAGATCCTGCAGGTGATGCCGCAGTATCCCTGGCCGATGGTGGACGGCGGCAAGGTCGGACTGGCCAACATCGCCCTGGAGTATGCGCGTCAGGGACATAACGTGCACGTGGCCGTGTATCACGATGCCGCTACCCCGCGGTACGACCCCGAGCCCCTTACCATTCATGCGGTAGACCATGTGCCGCGGAACACCATTGGGCGCATCGCGCGATCGCTGCTGTTGCGTCGGTCGCTCTACACCTGGAAGCACGATACGCCGGCCATGGCGTCCACGCTTGATCGCGTGATCGCCGAACAGGGGACGGAGGTGCTGCACTGCGACCATACCTGCATGGCTCCGCTTGTGATAGCCGCTGCCAAACGTTATGGCCTGCCCTGGGGATTCCGTCTGCACAACGTGGAGTGGTTGATCTGGCAGCGCTATGCCGAGCGATTTCCGGTGTGGCATCCCGCTCGGTGGTACCTGCTGAACCAGGCCTTGAAGGTGCAGCGTGAGGAAGCCCATGCGCTCGCGCAGGCCGACGTGGTCTTTGCCATCACGCCGGTGGATCGCGATCGCGCCCTTGATCTGGCACCCAATGCGAACGTGCTGGTTGCGCCCGCGGGTGTGGATCCGGTCCACTGGAACCGCGAGCGCCAACCTACCATGCCGCCGCAGGTGGTGATGGCCTCCAACTTTCGCTGGGTGCACAACGTGGATGCCCTGCGATGGTTCCTCGAAGACGTATGGCCGGCCGTGCGGCAGCATTATCAGGCCACGTTCCATGTGATCGGGATGGACGTTCCGACGTGGGTAGCCGAGCATGCCGTGAATGGCGTGTACAACGACGGATTCGTACCGGACCTGGCCGAGCGTTATCGTACGGCGTCCATCAGTGTGGCACCGCTCTTTGTAGGCTCCGGCATGCGTCTGAAGATCATCGAAGCCATGGCAGCCGGCCTGCCGGTGGTAGCCACGCCGGTAAGCGCCGAGGGGATCGAACTTTTTGAGGCGGATGGGTTGTTGAGGGCTGATCGGGCAGCCGACATGGCCACGAGCATCCTGGGTTTGCTCCGGGATGGCGAACTTTGTGATCGCCTCGGCCTGGCGGCTCGGCAGGGTGTAGCGGAACACTATACCTGGCACGCCTCGGTGGGCCTGATGGCTTCGGCACTGGACGGGCTTCGGACACCGCGGGAGTAACGATCGACCCCGAGGCGCGTCTAGCATCTTGACACTTTCGCATTCTCTCTGGATATCATGAAGAACAGGACACGAACGCTGCAGGTCCTTCTCGGCCTGCTGCTTACCCTTGGTGCATCCAACGCCCAGACCACCTTTGAGCGCGTTCGGGCGCAACTGGCAGAGGCCTTTACGGTCGTGGAGCCGGACGGCTCGGTTCGCTACGCCAAGCAATTCGAGCGCTGGCAGTGGTTCTGGAAGGCTCGCCTGACCCCGCAAGGGGAGTTCGGATCGCCCGAACACTATCTGCGAGAACTGCAGCAGGTTCGGAGCTTCATGCAGAAGCGTGCCGAAGACGTGCAGGCACTGCCCACCTGGAAAGAACTCGGTCCGGTCGCCCCGGACCTGCCGTCAGAGAACAATGTGTGGAACGGTATCGGTCGTGTGAACACGGTGAACGTATCGCCGGCTGACGCCAATTTCCTGCTGCTCGGATCGGCTCAAGGGGGCTTGTGGCAGAGCACGAACGGCGGTACCGGTTGGACCCATCTGGTGATCCCGGACATGCCGCTGTTCGGCGTGAGTGATATTCAGTTCGCTCCCAACAATGCCCAGGTGATCTACGTTGCCACAGGCGATGTGAACGCCTCCATTCCCGGATCGTTGAGCGGCTTTCCCGGCTTTTCGTACGGTGTGATCAAGTCCACCGACGGCGGAAAGACATGGGCACGCACAGGACTCACTCTGAACCCGGCCCAAACCAACCTGGTCTCTCGTCTGTGGGTGGATCCTCGTAATGCCGACGTTGTGGTAGCAGCCACCTATTCCGGAATTCTGAAGTCTACCGACGGCGGCCAGACCTGGACCGGCAAGAGCGTCTCCCAGCCGTTCCGCGACATGGTCGGCAATCCGCAGTCGTTCGATATTCTGTATGCGTCCACCTTCCAGAATTTCACGGGTGGTGCGGCTATTTATCGATCCACCGACGCCGGCGAGACCTGGACCTCCGTTCTCAGCCTGCCCGATGCCAACCGCATCCGTCTGGCCGTGACCAAGGCCGACCCGTCGATGGTCGGCGCCGTGGCGTCCGAGGTCCGCAAGGACAACACCCGCCGCTACAATGGTCTGGAAGGCGTCTATCGCTCGCGCGACTTCGGCGCCAGCTTCGAGAACATGAACGTGGGCGTGAACCTGCTCGGTTGGAATGCCGCCGGCAACGATCTGGACGGACAGGGTTTTTACGACCTGGCCATGACGATCTCGCCGACCAATGCCAACATCTGGATGGTGGGCGGTATCAATGTCTGGCGCTCGACCAACGCCGGAAGCAGCTGGGTCCTCTCGGCCCACTGGTTCGGGCAGGGGGCTCCGTGGGTGCACGCCGATCACCACTTCCTGCTGTACCATCCTACGGTACGCAGGGTCTATGCCTGCAACGACGGTGGTATTGCTCGCTCCAATGATGATGGTGTCTCCTGGCGCGACATGAGCAACGGCCTGAAGATCCAGCAGTACTACGGCCTGGCCGTCAGCGACCAGAGCACCAACATCACGCTGGCCGGCGCGCAGGACAACGGTACGGCTCGTACGCTGGACGGACAGTCCTTCCTGCACACGCTGGATGGCGACGGCATGATGACGGCCATCGATGCCAAGAACTCTACCATCATGTATGCCAGCCAGCCCTACGGCACGTTCTATCGGTCCACGAACAGCGGATCCAACTGGCAACGCATTTCGCGTTCCGGACAGCACGGCGAGAGTGGCGGCGCCTGGGTAGCACCGATCGCTGTGGACCCCTCTACGTCCAACACGGTCTACGTTGGCTACTCCCAGGTGTACAAGAGCGTGAACGCCGGTGGGACGTGGACGCGGATCTCTCAATTCGACGGGCTGTCCAGTTACCTCCGACATATCGCCGTATCGCCGGCCAACGGCAACTACATGGTAGCCGCCAACGATGACCAGGTCTTTGCCACCACGAATGGGGGATCGAGCTGGACGCAACTGCCGGGTATCTCGGGATACATCCAGGATCTTGCCTGCCATCCTACGGATCCGGACAAGTACTGGATCACGTTCGGCGGCTTTGTGGCTTCCACCAAGATCTTCGAAGTCGATGGCGGCCAGATCACGAACATCACCGGAACGGGACTGCCCAACGTGCCGGCCAATGCCGTTACCTTCCAGGCCGGCATCTTCGACCGCATCTATGTGGGTACCGATGAAGGCGTCTTCTTCAAGGATGCCAGCGTAGATACCTGGGTTCCGTATGGCGCCGGGATGCCGACCACGGTGATCTCCGGGATGGAATACCTGCCTTCGGTCGGCAAGATCCGCGTATCCACTTATGGTCGCGGTATCTGGGAAGTGGATGCCGTGCAATGTCGCGCCACCAAACCGTCGATCAGTGTCAAGGACAATGTTGTGGACGCCTGCCAGGGCGAGAACACGATCACCCTCACGGCGCCGGCTGGCTTTGAGCGATATGCCTGGAGCAATGGCGAAACCACGCGATCGATCGAGTTGGTCACGTTCAATCAGACCGGCTCGTACAACGTAACGGTCGATGATGCCAATGGCTGCCGCGCCACCAGTGATCCCGTTGCCGTGACCATCAAGCGTGCTCCGGCACGGCCGAACATCACACTGAAGGATCCTACCACCTTGCGTTCGAGCGCGATCGGTGGGATCACCCAGTTCCAGTGGTTCTTTGAAGGGACGGCGATCCCGGGTGCCACGGAGCGTGAGTACAGCCCCACGATGCCCGGCATCTATACGGTACAGGTGTTCAACGATGAGGGTTGTGCCACGATGTCGAACGACTTCGCCTTTGGCGAGATCGTGAGTGTGCAGGATGGTGCATCGTCTTCAGTGCGCCTGACAGTGCAGCCCAACCCGTTCACCGACAACGTGAGCGTGTCGCTTCCGCCCGGCAGTGGCCGTCAGCTGCAATTCGTCGATCTCACCGGAGCCGTCGTCATGCAGATGCCGTTGGCCGATCACCAAGAGCAAGCCGCCGTGTCGGTCTCGGGGCTGGCCAATGGACTGTACGTGGTGCGCGTATTGGGTGCCGATCAGCAATGGTCAACCACGGTGGTCAAACGCTGAGGCAATGATGCCTCCGCCGACCACGTCGTCGCCCTCGTACATCACCACGGACTGACCACGCGCGATCGCCTTGCGCGGCTCGTCGAACCGGATCTGAAGCAGGCCCTCGTCGTCCACCCAACAGACGGCGGGGGCTCCTTCGTCCTTGTAGCGGATCTTGGCCATCAGTGTTCTCGGTTCGCGCAGGTCGGCATACTTCAGCAGGTTCACCGAATGCGCCGTCAGGGCCGTATGCAGGAGTTCTTCTTCGGCTCCGACCACCACGGTGTTCGTTGCCGGGATCACGTCCAGCACGAACAGGGGGTCCGGCGCACTCACACCCAGCCCCTTGCGCTGACCGATGGTGTAGAAGGGGAATCCTTCGTGACGTCCGATCACTTCGCCGTTGCGGACGATGTTACCGCCACGCAGCTGATCGGGATCGGCGTTGTCTCGCAGGAACCGCCGGTAGTCGTTGTCCGGAATAAAGCAGATCTCGTACGATTCGCCTTTCTTCTCGATCCCCAACTGCAGGCGAGCCCCCTCCGATCGTGATTGATCCTTGGTAAAGCCGGCCAGTGGGAACAGCGTACGAGCCAGGTGTTCCTGGCGGACGCTCCAGAGCATGTAGGACTGATCCTTGGAGGCGTCCGGACTGCGGCGGATCCAGCGGCGTCCGGTTGAGGGGTCGTGCTCGATGCTCGCATAATGCCCGGTAGCAATGTACTCCGCACCCAGGGCATCGGCCTTGTGCAGCATCTGCTCCCATTTGATGGTGCGGTTGCATCGCACACAAGGATTGGGCGTGTTTCCCTCGAGATAATCCTCGATGAAGTAGTCGATCACTTTTTCGCGGAAGACCTCGGAGAAGTCTACCGTGTAGTGGGGGAATCCCAGCTGCATGGCAATGCGTCGGGCATCGTTGATGCCGTCCAGCGAGCAGCAACTGGAGTCGTTCCCCACATTACCGCCCACATCTTCGTACCGATAGGTCTTGATCGTGATACCGATACAGGTATAGCCCTGCTCTACCAGCAAGCCGGCAGCTACGCTGGAATCGACTCCGCCGGACATGCCGACAATGACTCTGGTTGGTTCTCGTTGCATATTGATTCTTGTGCAATCTACGGACATCATCACGGCAGCTCCGTCGGCGCTGGCCAAGGCCATTTGGGGACGCTACTTTGAACGTACCGTTCGCCGGTCCTTTCACACCGTTCGGGTGAAGGGGGCTGCCCAGCTGCAGCCCTGGCAGATCGGCGCTCACGAACGGCATAGCGAACCGTTGATCCTCTACGCCACACACGGTTCGTGGTGGGACGCAGCACTCACGATCGTCCTTTCACTCCGTGCCTTCCATCTGGATGCCTACGGCATGATGGAGTACAAGCAACTCCAGCGGTATCCCTTCTTTCGGCGCATCGGCATGTTCAGTGTGATCCGCGAAGATCCGGCCAGTGCCTTGCGCTCGATCCGCTATGCCGCGTCCGAGCTGCGCGGCACAGGCCGTGCGCTGTGGATGTTCCCGCAGGGCACCCTGGTCAATCAGGAAGTGCGCCCTCTGGAGCTTGAGCCCGGACTCGGCATCCTGGCACGTGCCATACAACCCGTGTGGCTGTGTCCGGTAGCCCTTCGGTACGACCTGGTACGCGAACAGGCTCCGGATGCCCTGGTCGCCATTGGTACGCCGCAGCGATGGGAAGGGGGCTTGTGGTCTGCCCGCGACGTGCAGCACGCGGCCGGAGCAGCGTTGACGTCGCTGGCCGACGACGTGCGGGAGGATGCGCTTCTGGAACGCTTCGACAACTACGAGGTGTTCTATCGAGGTCGCACATCAATGGAAAAGCGATACGACACGTTCCGCGGGCGTTGATCGTCTTTCCGCCGATCTTTGTGCGTCTCTTTCTTCCATGACCGTAACTCGGAGTAGATCCATGGCCGTTCAGGTCCTTACCGATGATGAATTTCAGACCACGCTGCAGTCGAACCCCAAGGTGATCGTAAAGTACTTCGCCGACTGGTGTGGTTCCTGCAAACTGTTCGCCCCCAAGTACCGCCGCCTGAGCGAGGACGAACGTTTCTCCGGTGTGGCGTTCCTGGACGTGAACGCCGAGTTGAACCCGGAGGCACGAAAGGCCGCCAATGTGGACAACCTGCCGTTCTTCGCCATCTTCAAGGATGGCCAGCTGGTAGAAGGCATGGCCACGGCCAAGGAAGAAACCGTTGTGAACATGCTGGAGAAGCTGTCGTCATGAACATCGCCGCGGTACGACACCTGGTCGAAGCCTACGACGAACATCAACTGCAACAGGCCGAAGCCGATCTTCTCGAAGGACACGAGCTAACCATCGCCGTCAAAGGCGAGGACGAAGGCGAACAGCTGACGCACATCCTTGCCGCCTTGTGGGTGATCCAGAACATGAAAGAGTCCTCGGACGACGTGATGACGTCTATCCGCGCCTACGCGCAACGCGTCCGCAACAGCATCTCGTAGAAACAGCAACGGCCCACCACTCCTGGAGGGCCGCCGCATCTTACCGTCTCTGACTTCCAGTCTCAGACTTACAGGCTCTGATTTCTAGTCCCTGACCTACCGTCCCTGACTTCCAGTCCCTGACCTACCGTCCCTGACCTACCGTCTCAGACTTCCAGTCCCTGACCTACCGTCCCTGACTTCCAGTCCCTGACTTCCAGTCCCTGACTTCCAGTCCCTGACCTACCGTCCCTGACCTACCGTCCCTGACCTACCGTCCCTGACTTCCAGTCTCTGACCTACCGTCCCTGACTTCCAGTCCCTGACTTCCAGTCTCAGACTTCCAGTCTCAGACTTACAGTCTCAGACTTCCAGTCTCTGACCTACAGCCTCAGTGACTCGCCAGGTAATTGGCAACGCCTTCGTGCGTGCCGGACATGGCTTCTTCACCCGAGCGCCAGTTGGCCGGGCATACCTGACCGTGCTTCTCGAAGTGCTGCCAGGCGTCTACGATGCGCATGGCTTCGTCTACATTGCGGCCCAGCGGATCGCTGTTTACCAGTTGGTGTTGCACGATGCCGTTCTTGTCGATGAAGAACAGTCCCCGATTGCAGACCAACTCGCCAACGGCCACGAGCTCGCCTTCGTCGTTGTACTCGTAATGTCCGTCGAGCACGTCGTAGTTCGTGGCCACCGTCTTGTTGGTGTCGGCTACGATCGGATAGGTCACACCCTGAATGCCGCCGTGGTCCTTGGACATCTGCAGCCAGCCCCAGTGGGATTGCTCGGTATCGGTCGAACAGGCCACGATGGCCACGTTCTTGGATTCGAATTCGGCCAGGCGAGATTGAAAAGCATGCAACTCGGTGGGGCAGACAAAGGTGAAGTCCTTCGGATAGAAGAACAGGATCACATATTTCTTGCCGAGATACTGGTCCAGGGAAAAGCTGTCGACGATCTCTTCACCGTTGATGACGGCCTTTTCGCTAAAGTTCGGAGCTCGTTTGCCAACGAGAACTGCCATGATGATACTCCTGTGATGAAAGTGATTGCAAAAGAACGGCGCGCAGGACGTATCACGCGCCTCCATCGTGGAACACAAAACTACGGGTCTGTCGAAGTAGTTTCGTAGTTCATGAGTACCCCTTCGCCGTTCTTCCGTCTCGACGGAACAGACCCCAACTCCCAGGCTCGTGCCGGGACCATCACCACCGATCACGGTACGATCCCGACGCCGATCTTCATGCCCGTGGGTACGCAGGGCGCTGTAAAAGCCATGGAACACCGCTCGCTGCGCGAGCTCGATGCCGCCATCATCCTGGCCAATACCTACCACCTGTACCTGCGTCCGGGAACGGAGGTCCTGCAGGCCATGGGTGGCTTGCACCGCTTGGCCAACTGGGAGCGCCCGATCCTGACGGACAGTGGGGGGTTCCAGGTCTGGTCGCTGCGCGACCTACGCTCACTCAGCGAGAAGGGGGCTGAGTTCAAGTCGCACCTGGACGGTTCGCGACACCTGTTCACACCCGAGTCCGTGGTGGAGATCCAGCGTGCCATTGGCAGCGACCTCTTCATGGTCCTGGATGAATGCACCAACTATCCGGCCGATCACGCCACGGCCAAGGCCTCGATGGAGATGACGGTCCGCTGGGCCGAACGCTCCCGCCGGCACCACCTGGAAAGCCCCTTTCTGTATGGTCACCAACAGTACCAGTTCGCCATCGGGCAGGGGAGTACGCATGCCGACCTACGGCGCGACTGCATGAACGCCCTGGTGGACATGGACTTCGACGGCTATGCGATAGGGGGCTTGAGTGTAGGTGAACCCACTGAAGACATGTATGCCATGACGGAGGTCTCCACGGCTATCATGCCGGCGCACAAGCCGCGGTACCTGATGGGCGTGGGCACGCCGGAGAATATCCTCACGGCCATCGGCTTGGGGGTGGACATGTTCGACTGCGTGATGCCAACACGCAACGCTCGCAACGGCACTATTTTTACGACCAAGGGACGGTTCAACGCAAGGAACGCTCGGTGGAAGACCAGCAACGAGCCGATCGACGACGCCGTGGGCTGCTGGACCAGTGAAAACACGTCTATGGCGTATCTTCGCCATCTCTTTGTGGCCAACGAGATCCTGGGACTGATGCTGGCCACCATGCAGAACGTGGCTCTGTACCTCTGGCTTGTACGCACCGCCCGCGAGAAAATTCTCGAGGGCACGTATCGTCAATGGGCCGCTGAAACGATCGAACAACTGAATCGCCCTAGAGATTAGCACATTCACCCATTAGCACATTCACCCATTAGCACATTAACAGATTAGCAGATTACCATGCTTCTTGCACCTCCTCCGGCCGACGGCCAGGATCCTACCGGATCATTGATCTCCACGTTCGTCATGTTCGGCGCCGTGATCCTCATTTTCTACTTCATGATGATCCGTCCGCAGCAAAAGCGCGCCAAAGAGCACAAAGCCACGCTGGACGGGATGAAGAAGGGCGATAAAGTGGTGACCTCCAGTGGCATGCATGGCACCGTGGCGGACATCGACGAGGCGACCGTGTCAGTAACCGTGGCTACGAATACCACGATCAAATTCGACAAGAGCGCGATCGCCTCGGTGAACCCCGGATCCTAAGGAAGACCGGTGAGCGACGAGAATCCCTATCCGCTGGACTCCATCGAGTCGGCCCTGGACGATATCCGGGCCGGCAAGTGCGTTGTCGTGGTCGACGACGAAGACCGTGAGAACGAAGGCGACCTGATCTGTTCTGCGGAGCTGTGTACCGAGGCCATGATCAATTTCATGGCTGCTGAAGCGCGCGGATTGATCTGCGTGAGCGTGACCGAACAGCGTGCTCAGGAGCTGGACCTGCGGCTGATGGTGTCGGACAACACGGCGTTGCACGGTACCAACTTTACGATCAGCGTGGACTACGTGCACGGCACCACGTCGGGCATCTCGGTGGCCGATCGTACAGCTACCGTGCGTGCCATGGCAGATGAGCGGACGCGCCCGACGGATCTTGCCCGGCCCGGACACATCTTTCCGCTGATCGCTCGGGAAGGCGGCGTGCTCCGCCGCGCCGGGCACACCGAAGCCGTGGTGGACCTGATGCGCCTTGCCGGACTCAAGCCGGTGGGTGTGCTGTGCGAGATCCTCTTGAACGACGGTACGATGGCCAGGCTTCCGGAACTCTGGGAAGGGGCCAAGCGGCACGGTTTGAAGATCATCAGCGTGAACGACCTGATCGCTTACCGACGTCGCATCGAGCACCTTGTGCAGCTTGTAGCCGAGGCCCAGCTACCCAGTGAGCATGGTGCGTTCGCCATCAAAGTCTTTGAGAACCGACTGGATGGTAAAGAGCACGTTGCCATCATCAAGGGTTCGATCGACCCGGAGCGTCCGACCCTGGTGCGCGTGCACAGTGAGTGCCTGACGGGCGACATTTTCGGCTCGCGCCGCTGCGACTGCGGTCCACAACTCCACGCCGCCCTGGACATGATCGAGCAGGAGGGTTCGGGCGTGGTCCTCTACATGCGTCAGGAAGGCCGTGGCATCGGCCTGGTGAACAAGATCAAGGCTTATGCGCTGCAGGAACAGGGGATGGACACCGTCGAAGCCAATGTGTCGCTCGGTTTCCAGCCCGATCCGCGGGATTACGGGATCGGAGCCCAGATCCTGTATGATCTTGGCGTGCGCAAGATGCGCTTGATGACCAACAACCCCCAGAAGCGCGTGGGCCTGCAGTCCTACGGCCTGGAAGTCGTCGAGCAAGTGCCCCTGGAAATCGAAGCCAATACGGACAATGCCGAGTATCTGCGCACCAAGCGCGACAAAATGGGGCACATCCTGCGCCATTTGTAAGGGGCTTGCCACGTTTCCGCAAGCGTACGCTTGCCAGAGCCCCTTTCCAGACGTACATTGCACGCAAGAACGAAGCCGCGCGGCTTTGTTCTTTTTTTTAGACCAGACCGTCAAGGAGATCCGATCATGGCCGGTGACGCCGTCTATGTGACCAGGGAACGCCTGGAGGCCATGCAGGCAGAACTTGCCGAGCTGAAAGGCCCGGGAAGGAAGTATATCGCCCAACAGATCGCCGATGCCCGCTCGCATGGCGACCTGTCCGAGAATGCCGATTACGATGCTGCCAAGCATGCCCAGGAGCTCCACGAGATCCGGATCGCCAAGCTCGAGAAGGCGCTGGCGCGCGTTCAGGTGATCGACCCGAGTGATTTCCCGAACGACAAGGTCTACATCCTGTCCAAGGTCCGCCTGCTGAACAAGAAGACCAACAAGGAGATCGAGTACACGCTGGTCTCCCCGGAAGAAGCCGATTTTGAGCAGAACAAGCTGGCGGTGACCAGTCCACTCGGCAAGGCCCTCCTCGGGACCGTGGTGGGCGACCACGTGGAAACCAAGGTTCCGGCCGGTGTGATCCAGTACGAAGTACTGGCCATCGGGAAGTAAGACGGTCGTCTTGGATAACGTCCGACAACTCAACAGCCTAGGCGAAGATTTCCCCCTTGCGTGATGTTGGGATTTGTGTAGTTTCCGACCGAATTCCTGCGATTTCTACCACGCCTCGACATCCTGTAATAGAAGGGGACCACCATGTTCCGTTCCACGAACCTGTTTGCTGGTCTCGGCTTGGCCGCTGCACTGGCACTTACGGCCTGTTCCACCGAGAACAGTCCAACCACCACGGCCGAAGAAGACAACACGCCGATCCACCAGTCCGGTGAGGTGATCCCGGGCCGCTACATTGTGGTGCTGCGTACCGACGCCGTGATCAGTAAAGGCGAGTCCGTTCAGTCGCTGGCCCACAACGACCTGATCGACCGCGTGAACGATCGCGCTGTGGATGTGGCCAAGAAATTCCATCTGGACAATGTGACGGTGGACAATGTCTGGGGCAAAGCCATTCAGGGCTTTGTGCTCGAAGGCATTACGCCGGACCAAGCCGATGCGATCGCTCAGGACCCGCGCGTAAAGCGCATCATCCCTGATGTATGGGTTAGCCTACCTCCGATGCAAGTCCTGAAGGGTAAGCCGGGCAGCGGCGGTGGTGGTACCACCCAGCCGGCCGAGACCACGCCATGGGGGATCACCAAGGTTGGTGGATATGAAGATGCTTCAAGCAGTACCGTTACGGCCTGGATCATCGACACGGGCATCGATCTTGATCACCCGGACCTCAACGTGAATTCCAGCCTTGGCAAGAGCTGGGTCACGGGCCGCGGTGGAAGCTCGCTGGATGACGGCAACGGCCACGGAACGCACGTAGCGGGTACGGTCGGCGCTATCAAGAACACGATCGGCGTGGTTGGTGTTGCCGCCGGTGTCGAACTGGTGCCGCTCCGCGTCCTGGATAACCGCGGATCAGGCTACTTCTCGTGGTCGGTCAGTGCGTTCGACTACCTGGCCGCGAACGGTGCCTCTGGCGATGTTGCCAACTATTCCGTTGGCCCGGGAAGCCGGTATACAGATGTGTTGCTTGACGAAGCCGTCGAAGGTGCCGCAGCAGCCGGCGTGAAGATCTGTATGGCTGCCGGTAACTCCGATGATGACTGCAGTTACTATTCTCCGGCTCGGGTGAACGGTGCTGGTATCTATACGATCGCGTCCATGACGTCCTCCGAAGCCAAGTCTTCGTTCTCCAACTACGGTGCTCCGGTGGATTACTGGGAGCCGGGTTCGAGCATCTACTCTACGTACAAGGGTGGCGGCTACGCTACGCTGAGTGGAACGTCCATGGCGTCGCCGCACGGCTGCGGCATCCTGGCTGTGGGTGGTTTCGCCAATGGCGGTACCGTGAGCGGCGTTCCGAGCGGCACCACCACCACGTGGGGCAAGCGGGACTGATCCGCGTCCGAGAAGCATTCCTGTGAACAACGCCGACCCCCCTGGGGGTCGGCGTTTTCTGTACCTTTGTGGGCTATTCTGAACAACTGCAGTGAGTGGTATGGCCTGGTTTCTCAGGAAGACCCAGAACATCGAAGAATCCAAGCAGGCACGGGAAATGCCGGACGGTCTGTGGACCAAGTGTCCGGACTGTGGCACGGTGATCTACCGCAAGGAACTGGTTGCCACCGCCTTTACCTGCAAGCAGTGTGACCACCATTTCCGGATCGGTGCGTCGAAGTACGTGGATATCCTGATCGACGCAGGCACCTGGTCCGAGACCGATCGCAACGTGCGCTCCGCCGATCCCCTGGAGTTCGTGGATACGCGTCCGTATAAGGCCCGCCTCAAGCAGGCATACGCGCAAAGCGATCTGCCCGACGCCGTGACCACGGGTACCGGTAAGGTGCATGGACAGGACATCGCATTCGGATGCATGAACTTCGGCTTTATCGGCGGCTCCATGGGCAGTGTGGTGGGCGAGAAATTCACGCGCGCCTGCATGCGAGCGCTGAACAACCGGATGCCCTTTGTGTTCATCAGTGC
>JANJTN010000001.1 GCA_024711065.1 bacterium | reverse complement strand
GGCAGCCCACCCATGAACCTGGTACGAGTAGCGAGTAGCGAGCAGCGAGTAGCGAGTAGCGAGCAGCGAGTAGCTACGAGCAACGAGCTACCTCTTCTCGGCATCCGCCCTGAGAACCTCGTGCTTGAACAGACGGGAACGGCGATCCCGGTTCAGATCCGGGCCGTGGAGTATATCGGCCATGAATGGCTCGTTCATGGAGTCACGAACGGCGCGCCGATCATCCGTCGGGCATCGGTAGCACCGTTGGAGCAGCCGGATACGCAGGTTACGTGGTACGCTCCGGACTCAGCGGTGCGTTGGTTCGAGTGAGCGCGCGATGCGCCAAAGGCTTACATAGAAGATCGAAACGTAGATCACCTCGCAAGCTCCCAGGATCACATCCACCGGAAAGCCGAACAGCTTCATGGTCACATCGGTACCCGTGAACTTGGGAATGAGGAACAGGATCACCACAACGGCGAACGAGAACGCCACGAGGCGCTTGTCTGCATGAAGATCGCGTGAGGTGTTCACGTGCGCCGCGGCAGCATGCAGCAGGCCCCAGTGTCCGGCGATCATCAGTCCGAACGCTACATGCGCCAGGATGGCATGGATATGCCAGTTGGCGATCTTCATCAGCTCGTGAATGTTATTGATGCTCAGAAGCGTCATCGCCAGCACGATCAATGATCCAGCGAACAACGCACTCGCATGGCCGCGCTGGACAAGCCCCCTTCCCAGACGGTACACGGGAACAACCAGCAGGAGCTGAGCGATCAGGGTTCCGAACAGCGGGATCAGATACCCATCGGGGTTGGTAAAATCGTCCTGCAGCGAGGAGAGATGGAAGGTGGTCCACTCGAACGAACGAGTTCTATAGCTGATCACCGCGCCGATGGTCAGAGTGACCATCGACAGGAGTCCGCTGCCGGCGATCAGCCGAGACGTTAGCGAGGTTCGGGGATGCGCACCCATGACGCCATCACGATGGATCGATCTTCACCTTCGGACATGGCATCGATCACAGCCTGTGCCGCGGCATATCTGTGGGCGTGCAGCGCATCGGCGCCGGCGGCATGCGCCGCCTGGGCGTGGATCATGTGCACGAAGGCCAGTTCCCACGGTTCCGTGTCGCGAGCAGTGAAGAATGCCGTGCACTGTTCGGCATACTTTAGCGCTGTTGTTCCCAGTCCGCAACTAGCATGCGCATGGGCCACCAGCATCAGGGCGCGCATCGCGTGCAGCTCGGTGCCAACGGCGCGCCAGTGGTACTCGGCGGCATGAGCCAGGTCGAGCAACTCGCGGTCTTCTTCTGGTGTGCGATCACGCGTGGCCAACGCCCACGCTGCATTGTTGCACTCGACGGCGAACCAGCGGTGCTGCAGATCGAGTTCTTCAGGGGTAGGCATGGTACTATCCTGCTGAATGAAACGCCTGCTCGACCCAATGGATCACTTCATCATCCACATCGTCGACGGAGGTCAGCCGGATCACATGGGTGCACATGCCGCCTGGCTTTTCGGGCACCAGTCGCTCCGTGGCCGGAGCCCCCTTCCAGTTCAAGCCCAGGTCCACACGTGTATTCGTTGCCGGACCGATCATGGCGAACTGCTTTGAGCGTCGCAAACTCAGGTACGTCTTCTTGGGCGCGATCTCGAACGTGCCGAGCTGTTCCAGACGCTTCATCACCGCGTCATGGATCGGACGGAGGTGCTCCTTTTTGCCGCTGTAGTACTCGTTGACCTTGGCCTCGACGTCATCATCGACGCCGGAGAGTAGTTCCGGCTTCAGCGTCACATGGGCAAGGGTATTGGCATCGCCATGCCCCATCCCCAGATCCGTTTTGAGCATGGCCACGATCTGGCCATGCTTCTCCAATCCGCTGCCACGGATCAGATTCTGAAGTTCTGAAAGGGGCTTGCCGGTACGCTGCTCGATGTTGGCGAGCTGGGTGCGGAGTTGCTGCTGGGGGTCGTTCATACTCAAAAACTATAAACAATCCGGGATTACTCATCCCGGATACTATCCCGGATGAGTAATCCCGGATTGATTCGGATCTACCAGGATCGCAGTCTATCGCGCGATCACCACGTCTCGTACATGTACCAGATACCGAACACGGCGCCCAATACGGTCAAGCCTGTTCCGACCCAGTGAAGCGCTGTTCGTGGACGCTCAGCAATGGCTAAGTCCAATGTGAGCCAAGATCCGGCGGCAAGAAACGCAAAGAAGGCGAACTGAACGCTATCAAGTCCGTTGATGACCACCGCTGTGATCGCCAGGATCGATAGCAACACTGCCACCCCAAGGTTGATCATTCGCATAGCGCGCTTTCTATTGATCCGGGATTACTCATCCCGGATTGAATCCGGGATGAGTAATCCCGGATTGTTTCAGTACTCGCTGCTCGCTGCTCGCTGCTCGTTAGTAGCTATAGAATCCCTTGCCGCTCTTCCGGCCCAGGTGGCCGGCGGCGACCATCTTGCGGAGGAGTGGGCACGGACGGTACTTGCTGTCGCCCAGGCCGTTGTGCAGCACTTCCATAATGCTCAGGCACACATCCAGACCAATAAAGTCGGCCAGCGTGAGCGGACCCATCGGGTGCGCCATGCCCAGCTTCATCACCGTGTCGATGTCTTCCACCGACGCGATGCCCTCCATCACGCAGTAGATCGCCTCGTTGATCATCGGCATCAGGATGCGATTGCTGATGAAGCCGGGATAATCCTGCACTTCCACCGGCACCTTGCCCATCTTCTCGGCCATTTCCTTGATGGTCGCATAGGTGGCATCGCTCGTTGCCAGACCGCGAATGATCTCGCACAGCGTCATCACAGGAACCGGATTGAAGAAGTGCATGCCGATGAAGTTCTCGGCATTCTTCGTTCCGGCGGCTAGCTCGGTGATGGAGATCGACGATGTGTTGGAAGCCAGGATGGCTCCGTCCTTGACCGCTGCGTTCAGCGTTGCGAAGATCTGCTTCTTGATGTCGAAGTTCTCACTGGCGGCTTCGATCACCAGGTCGGAGTCCTTCGAGCCCCCTGCCAGATCCGTGGTAGTGGCGATGCGCCCAAGCGTGGCATTCTTGTCGGCCTCGGAGATCTTTTCCTTGGCCACCATGCGGTCCAGGTTCTTGGTGATCGTGCCGATCGCCCGAGCCAGGGCGGCATCGTTCACGTCTACCAGTACAACGTCGAACCCACTCTGTGCGGCAACATGCGCAATGCCGTTGCCCATCGTACCGCCGCCAATCACCGTGATCTTCTGGATGCTCATAGCTCTTCTTCAGGGATTCGTGAAGGATTGAGCTACAAAGATACGAGGCGTGAAAGTGCTTGAGTGCTTGAGGGTACGTTCTAACGGATGACGGCAAGTCTCGCGCAGAGTCTGCCCTCAGATCCAGCGATCGTGTACGCTCCTGCTGGAAGGGGGCTGATGTCGATCGTCCCAAAGGAGGTACCGCGCAGGACCGTGGTGCCTACTGCATCCACGATCACATAGTCCAAAGCCCCTTGCCCTTCGGGCAGTGAGACATTAACGATGTCTGCCGCCGGGTTGGGAAAGACTCGCTGCTCGCTGTTCGCTGCTCGCTGCTCGCTTACGGACACCACGTCCGCCGGGTCCCAGTAGAATAGGGTGTGGCTGTCGCCATTGTTGGACATGTACGGGATGATGATGTCCCAATCGGACAGTGGCATCTGCTTGGAAGCGTTGTCGGAACCAAAGTCGATCGACGTGACCTCGCGCACATCCGGCATGGCCCAGAGGATCATCACGTTCTTGCTGCCTACGTTGGCATGCGTGGCCATCCAGGTGTCACGGTTGTTGCCGGAAGCCGACAGGATCTTCACAGCGCCGTTGGGATCCACCTTGCTCGTGGTGATGGAGTCCACAAAGATCCCGTTCGAGGCCTTCACGAGCATGGCACCGGAAGCGAACTCATCGATCAGAACCAGTCGGTCCCACTTGTTCGAATGCCAGATGATCTTGCGTCCACGTCCACTGCCCGGACCCCGTTGGTCCAGCCGCAGCTGCTCGAGCGATCCGTCCGCTTGATACACGATATACGAGGCGTTGGTGAACACTTCTTCCGTGCTCGGTGGGAAGGACATCCCGTTACCGCGCAGATAGACCAGGATCCCCTCGTCCGTGGGGCGCACATACAGGTCCACATCCACCTTGGGCTTTACGCGCTGCGTAAAGGTGACTGTGGATCCGGTAAAAAAGGCAAAGACATACTCCTTCAGGGAGTCCGGTGTAGATGGCTTCGGCGAGAACACGACACAACCTTGCGAACCATCCTCACTGACCCAGGTATCCGTCTGGTCCAGCTGCAATTCCGATGTTCGGACCGGAATGGTCACCTCGCCAACGTCTTCGGACGTCCACAGATTCCGCAATCGCACCACACTCTCTTCGGGACCACCCTGAATGGCGGTGATCACCTGCGCACCTACACGCGGCTGCCGCGGCAGGAAGTACCACGTGCTACCTTCCGGGAACGACCTGCTCGTGGGCGTACCGCTTGTGAGCGCCACCTCGGAGAGCCCCTGACCGGTCTGCACCGTGGGGTCGCCCATCAGCGTGGCACATCCCACGTAGGGTCCGGTGATCGGCTGTCCGCCGATCCAACGTTTGACCGACCCCTGCCGCTCCCAGGACTGCGCCTGCGCGGAAACAGCGGCTGCAAGCAGCACTGCGATCGTGATCCACTTCATGCCGACCCCCCTGAAGACATTCGATTGTTTTTCTGATGATCCACAACATACGAAGACGTATCTTTTTACGGGTTTTTACGGAGGGGGCTCGCACGATGGGTACGGACCAGCAAGACAATGAATTCTCCGTTCAGATCGAACGGGAGAAGACCAAGCGCACGTATGCCCACGTGGGTGTATTCGGCGTGCTTGGCCTGGTTGCCATCATCCTGTTCTACTTCAACGTGCAGAAAGGCTCGTTGAAGGTCACTCCAGACGGGATCGAAGTGTCTGTCGATCAGCCGTTGGTCGATCAGGTTCACACGGCGCAGCAGACCATTGCGGTCGATGGCGACTCTGTGGCGATGACGGTTGGCAGCGTACCCGACAGTGTGGTGCAGCAGATCGAACAACAGCAGGATAGCCCCCTTCCATCCGATCGATTTGTGGGACGCAACCTGATCGACCGATCCGGTGGCTATGTGCTGTCGTCGGCCACACCTTCATCGTGGACCGTTACCGAAGCGTCCACCAACGCCGCAGAAACGTCGCTGGTGAACCTGCGCACGGCAGCTGGTTCGCAGATCCATGTCGACACGATGCCGACCACACGATGCGCAGACCTTGAGTGCGTGATCCAGAGTGTGGTGAAGGGGGCGAGTGGAGCACCTCGGGTTACGCGAGACGATCGCACGTCCACGGCAGTGGTTCAGTTCAAGGACGAAACGGGTCGGACCACGATCGTGAAGATCGTGCGCCAGAACGGTCTCTGGTATACGGTTAGCGGAAGTGTGGCGTCCGGGGCTCAGATCGCCGAACGCAAGGACGTGATCAAGACGGTAACGACGTTCTCGCTGATCGCGAAGAAGTGACCAGGAACCACACACCAACAGCGATGAATGGTAGGCTGAGGATCTGCCCCATGTCGAGAGGCAGGGCGGATTCAAAGGCTACCTGACGTTCCTTCACGAACTCGATCAGGAAACGTCCGCTAAAGACCAGCACCATGAACATTCCGATCAGTCGGCCCGGGTGTGTGAAGGCATCGCGCTGCTTGTAGCGCCACCAGAGAAACAGGAAGATCACCAGATAGAGCGCTGCTTCATAGAGCTGGGCGGGATGGCGTCCCAGCGGTACAGCGTCCACCTGTCGGAACCAGATCGCCCAGGGCAGATCCGTTTCATACCCCAGGATCTCGGAGTTGAAGAAGTTCCCGAGACGGATACACACGCCGCTGACGGCGGCCACCACTGCCAGGCGGTCCAGCAGCCACGTCATCGAGTACCCTTTCTTCCGCTTGTGAAAGACCCACAAGCCCGTGATGATCCCAAGGGCACCACCATGGCTGGCCAATCCACCGTGCCAGACGGCCAACACTTCGAACGGGTTCTCCAGGATCAGGTGCGGTTCATAGAACAGCACGTGACCGAGGCGAGCGCCAACGATGGTGGACACGATCATCGTGATCGTGAGAGTGTCCAGATCCTGCTGTGTACGTTTATCGTCGGCGAACATGATCCGCATATAGCGGTAGCTGATCACGAAGGCCAGGGCAAAGAGAACGCCGTACCAGCGGGGCGAGAGTGGACCCAGGGTAAAGATCACCGGGTCGATATTCCATTCGATCATGGCGCAAAGCTACAACGAAGAACGCCCGTCCAATGGACGGGCGTTCGTATGAAGATCACAAAGGGTATTCGGCTTACTTGTCGACCGACGTGAGCGGGGTTTCGATCCGCACTTGCACCGTCCGGTTGAAGAAGCGGCCTTCCGGCAGTTCATTCGTGAAGAGCGGTTCGTCTTCACCCGTACCGCGGCTCGACAGGGCATTGTACTTGTTGGCGTTGGCGCCGATGCCGCGTTCTACCGTCTTCGAGCGGCGTTCGGACAGACCCTTGTTGTGTTCGTACATACCCACAACGTCCGTCTTGCCTTCCACGAAGATGTCCGACGTTGGCTTGATGCGCGGATAGACATATTCCTTTAGAATCCTCTCGTTCATCGGACCGGCGACCGATTGGTCGAACGGGAAGAGGATCAGGTTGTACTTCTCGAGCGTCTTGTCGTCCTGGCGCACCTCAACCAGACCTTTCGTCGACGTCCGCTTCACAGGAATGGTCACAGTATCCGAGCGGCACTCGGTGCCTTTCTTGGAGACCACCACCAGCTGCGCCTTGTACGGAGCCAGCATCTTCTCTTCGGTGGTGATGTTCTTGTCTTCCGACGGCCACTCTTCTTCGGTGTCCAGCCAGTTCCACTTCGTGGTAGCCGTGGTGCGGCCTACTTCCGTAAGCGTGTTCCACTTCTTGCCACCGCGCCAGACTTCGATACGGCGGCTCTCCACGATGTTGGAGTCGATACCGTTGGTCATCACCCACGTCATTTCGTTTGGCGACGGGAAGACGGTCGGGTCGTTGTCCAGGATCGGACGTTCCACCTGCCATTGGTTCTCGGCATTCGGTCCGCTGAAGCGCAGTTCGGCGCGGCGGTTCTCTACGATACCGAAGGAGTCTTTCGGGTTGGACCGCACTTCCGGCCATCCGCGGGTCTTGATGCTCATCCGGTCTTCGCTGATGCCCCAGATATCACGCAGATAGTTGTACACGATCTGGGCGCGATTCTTTGGCAGGTCCGAGTTCTTGTTCTCGTTGGTCTCGTCCACGCAGCCGGTGATCTCCACCTTCACGTCCGGATACTTGTTCAGGCGGTATCCGTAAATGTTCAGCACGTGGTAGTACTTCTGAAGGGTACCGCCCGGCAGGCGTTCGTCGTTAAAGCCGGCGGTCTGGTTCTTGCCCTTGAAGATCGTATAGCGCGAAGGCCACTCGGCGCTGTTCAGGTCAAAGAAGATGTACGGGAGCAGTGGGTACAGCGTGATCGATGCGCGCTCCTCCAACACCAAGCCTTTGAAGCCATCGTTCTTGCGCTTGGACCAATCCGACGCTGCCATCTCTGCAGCCAGCGTTGGGCGCTGACCCAGCATGATCGTCTTGCGGACCGTGATGTTCTCGTTGGCTTTAGCGGGATCGGTAACCGTTCCCGGATCGATGATCGGCACCACGATAGAACGCTCGCCATAGGCAGAGGACGTTGCGGTAACCGTGATCATCACCGAATCTTCGCGAACACCCTTCTGGCCGTAATCATCATTGCCGATGATCAGGTTGGATTCGGTACGCGACATCGAGACGCTGTCTTTGGTGAGCCTGCCGGTCTTCGGGTTGCGATAGCTTACGTAGGCCGGCACGTTCTCGCCGGTACACTCGTCGATCACGTCCACGATCAGGTTCACAGCACGGAAGTAGACCGGGATAAAGGCCATGAAGATGTCCAGGTCTCCCTGATAGCCCTTCAGGTCCGTACGGCGCGAGGAGAAATACATCACGTCGCCAGATGCTGGCAGCGTAATGAACTGCTCATCTTCCGGCGTATTGATCGGTGCCGGCAGTTGTTCGGGCTTGCTCCAGCGGTCGCGACCGGCGCGATCCTTCTCGCCGGTGCGGCGTGTGCGGTAGAAGTCCAGGCCGCCCATGTTCGGAAGGTGACCGTTGGACGAGAAGAACAACGTGTTACCGTCGGCACCGATGAACGGACCAGCTTCGGCTTTGGAGGTGTTCACGTCGGGGCCAAGGTTCACGGCCGGACCCCACTCGCCGAGGTCGAAGTCAAAGTCGCAATACCAGATATCGGTGTCGTCCTGCCCTTCACCGTCCGGATTGGTTGGCGACGGGCGGTTGGACGTGAAGTACAGGCGATCCTTGCCGGCGTTGATGGTGGGCTGCGAATCCCAGTATTCCGAGTTCACGTTCCGGCCCAGGTTGCGCGGCGTACCCCACTTGTCGCCTTCGATCTCGGCAACATAGATGTCGCAGTCGCCCAGACCGTCCGGCCGGTTACAGCCCGTGAAGTACAGGGTCTGCCGGTCGGCGGCGATGGTGGCCACACCTTCGTTCATTACCGTATTCACGCCGGCGTCCAGCGTGTCGATATTCTTCGGTGTGCTGAACGTGGTGTCCAGGTAGTTCTGCTTCTTCACCGACCAGAAGTCGTGCGAGAAGTCGCCATCACGCGTGATGCGGCTACCCTGACGGTTCGAAACGAAGTACAGCGTCTTGCCGTCCGCGCTTACCGTAGGACCATAGTCCAGACCATCGTGGTTCACCATCGGCCCAAGGTTCATCACCCGGATCTTGTCGACGTTCTCCAGCAGGTCGCCTCTAGAGGCGTCCTCCTTTTGCGGCGTCATCATGATGGTGACACTATACAGCGTCAGTTCCGTGCCCGGCTCTGTGGCGAACATCGCCGTTGTCAGCACGATCAATCCCAGACAGAGTGCCACGACTCTCTGCAGCATACCCATCCCGTTCATGTAGGCAAAGGTTAATCTAATCCCACTGCATGGTTGCCCATGCCCGATCCGTTCCGCGCATTCTGCGCGAATGCAAAAAATAGGTAATTGTGGATAACTCCCAAAGGAGAAAAGGTCATAGGATCACCCTTCCCTCCACCAACAACTGAAAGGCTCGTACAGAGTAGCCTTCGCCGGCCGAAGATAAGGTAGTGATCGGAAAGACGTATTGCAGAACCGGGCTCACGAAGAACTTCTTGCTCATCCGGATCTCGAGACCGACTGCCGCTGCCACGCCGATCTGGAACACCTTGAGGTCCGGTACGGGCTCGTCCTGCAAGACCACTTCACCAGATGGATAGCCGGGAATCGACACGGCCGCTGTCTCTCCGTTCGGGAACCGTACCGAGTCCGACTCTAAGCTCTTGACATGGCTAAGGTTATTCGAGAACACATAGGAGAGGGACACACCGCCTCGCACGAACAGGGCGTTGAACAGTGTGTACTTGATATAGGGCGTGGCCGTGACGTAGTGGAGAGACAAGGTGCCAACGTTGAGGAATTCGATCGGTACCACGTACGACTGCCCGGTGGACGGGGCTTGCTGAAGAACTCCTTCGGTCTCCCGGAACCGGCCTTCGATGGATCGTCCTTCATAACCCAGCATGGCACCCCACTGGATCCGAGAACGCGTAAGCTTCTCGAACATCAGGCCGGCCGCAAACCCTGCTCCAGCACCACCCGTGAACTCGCAGTCGCAGTTGCTGGTGAACGTGCCACCCTGGCTGTTGAAGGACGCGCCGGCATAGCCGCCATACATATCGTACACCAGGAGCTTCCGGGCGCTGATGGGATCGGACTCCAGAACATTCTTCTGCGCCGTCGCTGTAGCCATCCCAAAGAAGAAACAACCGCTCGCGACCAGCAGGAGGGTCAGAAGCGGCTTGGATCCAGGTGCCGTGTAGAGCGCAATGATCATGCTATACGGGAATCTATCACCATGCTCTGCCATACACAAACCTTCGTGATGTAGTATACTTGCGTCCCCTATGAGCAACGAGCAAGCACCTGCCGCGGAACCAACCACTGGCGCCCCGGCTTCGGCCTCTTCACACGAGCCCGAATCGATCTTCGATACCGCCCGCGGCGTGGCGGTCAAATTGTTGTCGCGCTACGAGAGCAGCGACTCCTACATCGACAAGCTGCTGGACGGTGAGTTACGCCGTTCGGACCTTTCGCCGGCCGATCGCGCCCTGGTAACGGAACTGGTGAATGGCTGCGTACGCTGGCAGGCTCGCCTGGACTGGATCCTGACGGGGTTCTACCATGGAGAGTTCACCAAGTGCCTACCGCTGGTCAAGAACGCGATGCGGATCGCGCTGTACCAGATGCTGTTCTTGAGCAAGATCCCCCCTCCGGCGGCGATCAACGAGTCCGTGGAGATCGTCAAACAGTTCAAGGGCGACCGCCATGCCGGCATTGTGAACGGCGTACTGCGAAACATCCTGCGCAACGTGACCAACATCCGGTACCCGGACCGTGCCGAGAACGAGATCCTGCACTTGTCCGTGCATTCCTCGCACCCACAATGGATGGTTCGGCGATACGTGGAACGCTTCGGCGGCGACGAGGCCGACGCCTTGTTGCATGCCAACAATCACCGACCCATGATCACCCTGCGGGTGAACACCTTGAAGGCTACGTTGGACTTTATCGAGAGCGAACTACAACAGGCCAACATCAAGTACGAGGTTTCACCGGTTCACAGCACCAGTGTGATGATCACGTCGCTCCGCGATCTGCGTACCGTAAAAGCCTGGACCGAAGGATACGTGACCGTGCAGGACGCTTCGGCCAGTCTGGCGGTGCGCTTGGCCGACCCCAAGCCCGACATGACGGTCTACGACCTGTGTGCGGCCCCCGGCGGTAAGAGCATCTACGCTGCCGAGCTGATGCAGAATCGCGGCAAGGTGGTCTCGCTGGAGTTATACGACTCCAAGCTTCGGTTCATTCGCGAGAACGCCGAACGCACCGGGATCACGATCATCGAGCCATTACAGGGCGACGCACGCGAGTATCAACCCAAGGAGCTGGCCGATGTCGTGCTGGTAGACGCTCCCTGTACCGGCCTTGGTACGCTGAGCAAGAAGCCAGACATCAAATGGCGTCGATCCCTTGACGACGTGCGCAAGATGTCGCAACGCCAGCTCGAGATCCTGGATCATGCCGCTTCGCTGGTGAAGGTAGGGGGCGTGTTGGTATACTCTACCTGCACGATCGAACCAGAGGAAAACGTGGATGTGATCCGAGCGTTTCTCGCCGATCACCCCACCTTCGAAGTAGAACCAGCGGAACACTTCATCGCTCCGGAGGTCTGCCAGGACGGTTTCATGCAGACCTTCCCGCACAAGCATAAGACCGACGGTGCCTTCGCAGCACGATTGAAGCGGACTGCGTGAACGATCTTTCACGGGAACGTCATTGCGCGCTCGATCGTCCTACCGTACACTGCATCACCAAATCATCCCCACGTTCCATTCACGAGGAGAGGTCCATGAGATCCATGAAATTGATGCTGCTGGCCGCAACGGCCGTTGGCCTGATCGCCTGCAGCGAAGAGAAACAACCGGAAGTCACGCCCGAAGAGCTTCCGGTGAACCAGGAGCAGATCGCACCGGCGCCGGACACCACCGTTGCGCCGGCCGCTGAAGCCCCTGCAGCCGCACCGGCTGCGACCACGGCAAAACCTGCCGCCCCTGCCCCTGCAGCTGAGACCCCGGCTTCGACTGACGCACCGACCAAGGTCACCACCAAGAAGTCACGCACGGCTACCACCACCACAGCCCCGGCCGAAGCTCCGGCAGAGCCTGCAACGGCAACTCCGGTGGAGACCACTGCTCCAACCAAGACGACCACGAAGAAGAAACGCTGATCGAGCAGCGAGTAGCGAGTAGCGAAACAAGAAAGCCCCGTTCGACAGTGTCGAACGGGGCTTGTGTTTTTACTGGAGCTCGCTGCTCGCTGCTCTTACTGCGCTTTCTTCTCGCCGATCACGGAGTTGTTGACCTTCTTCCACTTCGGACCGTCCTGCTTGGCCGTAACGGCGTACGGCACATCTGCACCGCTCTGATACGAGACTTCCAGTTCCACAAAGCGATCCGGAGCCGTACCCTGCAGCAGTTTGCCGCCCACGGCCTTTACGAGCACCTTGGCAAAGTTTCCGCTCTCGGTCTTGACCACAAAAGCGAACGGAGCGCCGGCGGTGTTCTGAGCGTTGAAGTTGTACAGGCTCTCCTCCAGGGTTTCCGAGGTGAGATCCACGGACTCATACACTTCGTCGAGAGACGCCACATTGCCCCAGACCTTGCCCAGCAACGTTACCCGAGCCGGCAGGCCGCCTTTAATAAACTTCGTGCCCGTCGAATCCGTGTACGACGAGACCGTCGGCGAGCCGATATCGAAGGACTCATCGCGCGTGTCCAGACAGATGTCCCACTTGTCGCCGGCAGCTACGGTAAGGCCTGCGGTAGACGGCAGCTGGATGCCGGATCCCTGCTCGCTCTCGGTTTCGTACAACTTCAGGTTGGTCACGAAGCGCTTTGCCGGAGACCACATGATGGTCGGAGACGGGTCGGACTCGACCGTAACATTGATGGCACGGACGGTGAACGAGTACACCACGCCCTCGGTGAGGCCGCTGATCGACATGTTGGTCGACGCTTCGTCGGCCACCGTCATATCGTTCGACTGATTGGTGGTCATGTTCTTGACCGTGATCACGTAGCCCTTGCGAGCTGTGTCATCGGCGATCGTCCATTTCAGCGCGATCTTGTCGGCATCCAGCGACGTGGCCATCAACGCCGTGGGAGCCACCGGCTTGGTCTCTACCGGATCGGTAGGCGTGGTTTCACTTTCACACGCCGGCAGCACCACCAGTGCGGTGGCCAGTGCCAGCATCAGCCAAATGTTCTTCATCATACTACATCCTGAAAAATGGTGGGGAAATGTCGTGGTCAGGGGGCTGTCCAGGGTACATCGGGCAGACCCAGGTCGTGATTGGCTCGGCGAGCAACCGTGAACAGATAGTCCGACAGGCGGTTGAGGTAGGTAACCACGTTCGGACCAAGGTCTTCGTGCCGCGCCAACGCTACCACAAGGCGCTCTGCCCTGCGGCACACGGTGCGGGCCAGGTGCAGGTGCGCCGCCGCTGCCGAGCCCCCTGGCAGAATGAACTGCTTGAGCTGCTCCAGCACGGCGTCGTGAGCGTCGATGAGACGCTCCAAGTGCTGCACGTGTTCCGCCTGGATCCGAGGAATGGCGTAGGACGGCGGTGGATCCAGCGGCGTGGCAAGGTCGGCGCCAAGGGTGAACAGTTCGGACGACACGGCAAGCAGCTGCGCTCGGAGCTCGTCGGACATCTCGGCGGTCAGCGCGATCCCGATCACGGCGTTCAACTCGTCCACCGTGCCGTAACTCTGAATGCGCAGATCGTCCTTGCCTACGCGCTGTCCGCCGAACAGCGCCGTGGTACCATCGTCGCCTGTCTTGGTATAGATCCGTGTTGCCATGGCTCAAATCTACGGAGCTAAACCGGCACCCATGGCCGGGGTTCGTAGTTTGCGGGTCATGAGACCCTTCCATCTGCTCTTTATCGGCGACGTTGTAGGCCACGTGGGCCTGAAAGCCGTCCTGGCCGAACTCCCCATCCTGCGCGAGCGCTATTCGGCCGACTGTATCGTGGTGAACGGCGAGAACATCGTGAACGGTAAGGGGCTTACCGAGACGGAGGCCGACCAGTTGTTCCAGGCCGGTGTGCATTGCATCACCACCGGCAACCATATCTGGGAGAACTGGAAGGCCCGCACCCTGCTGGCCAAAAACCCGTTGGTGCTGCGCCCGATGAACTATCCCGCCGAGAATCCGGGAAGGGGATGGTGCATCGTACCGCTTCCGGGTGGCCGCCGCATCGGTGTGGTGCAGATCCAGGGTCGGGTCTTTATGCAACCGATCGACGATCCATTCAAAGCCGTGGACCATGCCATTGCCCAGATCAAGGCCGAGACCAATCTGGTGATGGTCGACTTTCATGCCGACGCAACGGCCGAGGCCGTGGCCATGGGATGGTACCTCGACGGACGCGTTGGCGCCGTGCTCGGGACCCATACCCACATCCAGACCGCCGACGCCACGATCCTTCCCAATGGCACGGCCTACGTCACGGATGTTGGGATGTCGGGTCCGTACGACTCGGTGATCGGTATGCAAAAGGACATCGCGCTCAAGCGTATGCAGCTGCAGACCGCCCACAAGTACGAACCAGCCGAAGGCGACGTACGCGTCTGCGGCGCTCATGTGATCCTGGACGAGATCTCCGGAGAAGCCGTTGCCATCGAGACCTTCTGCTCTCCCCCACCCCGTAGAACCATCTAGACAAGCCCCCTTCCATGCCGATCATGAATCTGAAAACGAAGGCGAAGATCATCTGCACGATGGGTCCGGCCGTTGCCTCCACCACCAAGGTGGTGAACATGGTGCGCGCCGGCGCCAACGCCTTTCGTCTGAATATGTCCCACGGGTCCTACAGTACCCACGAAGCCTTCATCACCTACATCCGCGCGGCCGAGGAAAAACTTGGCGTGCACCTGCCGATCATCGCCGACCTGCAAGGACCCAAGATCCGCGTGGCAGACTTTGGTCCGGACATCCCTTCGCTCACACTCTCCAACGGACGTGAGGTGCGGCTGGCAGACATCAGTGTGGTGCGCAGCAAGAAGCTCAAGATCTCCGACGAGCTGGTACCGGTGCAGTATCCCACGCTGGCCAGCGACGTCAAGAAAGGCGACGAGCTGCTGCTGGATGACGGATTGCTGAAACTGCAGGTCAAGAGCATCACCAAGGACGTGGTCACCTGTGTGGTGATCCATGGCGGCATGCTCAAGCCGCGCAAGGGCATCAACCTGCCGCAGACGAACGTGTCGCAGCCGTCGATGACGTCCAAAGACCGAGCCGATGTGCGATTCGCCATCGAGCACGACGTAGACTACATCGCACTGTCCTTTGTGCGCACGGCCAACGACATCGAAGCCGTGCGCCGGTACATCACCAAGTATGGCGGCACACAGCCGGTGATCGCCAAGATCGAAAAGCCCGAAGCGCTCACGAACATCGTAGACATCGTTGAAGCGGCCGACGTGGTGATGGTTGCCCGGGGCGATCTGGGCGTAGAGATCCCCGCCGAGCGGGTACCGATGGTGCAGAAGAACCTGATCCGCATCTGCAACGAACATGCGACGCCGGTGATCACCGCTACCCAGATGATGGAATCCATGATCCGCAACCCGCGCCCTACCCGTGCCGAGGCCAGCGACGTGGCCAACGCCGTGCTGGATGGTACCGATGGCGTGATGCTCAGCGCCGAAACCTCTGTTGGTGCCTATCCCGTGGAAGCCGTGCACTACATGCGGCAGATCTGCGACGAAGCGGTCTCGCAGATCGAGAAGGACGGCATCCTGTTCGAGCCCCCTAGCCCGAAACTGCTCACGGACGAAGCCAACACCGCATCGGTAGCCATGGCGGCTGCCCAGATCGCCGAGGAAAAGCGTGTGGCGGCGATCGCTTCGCTCAGTTATAGCGGCGAGACCGTTCGCCTGATCTCCAACCGGCGTCCACGAGCGCCCATCATCTGTGTGACCACGCTGCGATCAGTGGCACGCCGTATGGGTATCCTCTGGGGCGTTACGGGTCTGGTCCTGGAGTCGGTGACCGGTACCGACGATACGATCGAACACGTGAAGTCGATCCTCGTGAAGGACCGCATCCTTCCCGCCGGTGCCAACGTGATCTTCACGATCGGACGTCCACTGATCGGACGCGCCCGCACCAACATGCTCAGCATCGAATCGCTGGAGACCACCAAGTAACACCGCGCCGTCCAGTCCGCCGACGTCGGTGGAACAACGTGCCCCAACAGAAAAGCCCCCTTCCATCATGTTGGACGGAAGGGGGCTTGATCGTTAGCCGATTGGATGCGCTTACTTCTGTTCAGGACGCTGCACGAAGAGTGCTACGTTATTGGATCCCAGATACTTCTTGGCTGCGGCCAGCACCTGGCTTACAGACAGATCGGCGATCAGGTTATCGCGCTCGGCGATCACACTGAAGCTCTCGCCGTTCTGCACCAGAGACGTGATGTTACTCAGCCAGAAGGAGTTGGTGGCTTTACCCACTTCGCGTTCTTTCTTCTGGATCTCTTTCACTTTCTGGACATAATCGTCAGCCACAGCATTCTCCTGCAACGCACCGGCTTCGGCCTTGATGGCTTCGACCAGTTCGTCGGCACGATTCGGATCGCAGCCGAAGAACACCACCATCGAATACCGCTCCTCCGGCAGTTGTGAGAAGTCGCCCTGAGAAGCGATCGAGTACACGCCGCCTTTTTCTTCGCGGATCAACTCGCGCAGGCGAATGTTGAAGACCTCGGAGAGAGCCGTAAGCTCGTAGCGGTTCTTGGATGTGAAGGGGGCTTCGCCATGGATCATCAGGACCACAAAGCTCTTCGGGTCTTCGCCTTTGTAGACGTCCTTGGCGATCTGTCCGGTTGCGCGGCGCATTCCATCGTCCATCCACTTCTGTTTGCCCGGCGTTGCCGGCAAACTGGCGATGTAGGTCTTGACGTACTCCGTCATCTCGGCCATGTCGAAGTTGCCAACGAACGTGTACGTAAAGTCATCCGCACCGGCGAACAGTTGCTGGTAGAAAGCCAGTGCCCGCTGCGGATCGATCTTGTCCAGCATGGCCACATTGAAAGGGGCCGACCGCGGGTGGTGTTGGCTCATCACGGCCTGCAGAGTATCGATCAACGCCGCCTGAGCGTTCTTGTCGCGCTGCTCCAGCTGAGCCCGTACACGCGTCTTCCAGGAGTCGATGGCGTCCTTGTCGATCCTTGGCTGCGTGTGATAGAGGTGCAACAACTCCATGAAGGTCTTCAGGTCCTTCGGCGAGGACTGCCCACGCATCCCGTGCGTGAACCGAGCCGTGAACGGACTGATCCCGATGTTCTTGCCTTGCAACATCTTCTGGAGATCGTTCGGACCAAAGGTGGCGATGCCGCTGGCGTCTACCACGTCCGTTGCGTTGGAGATGGTGGCATAATCGGTCATGTCGCCTAGCGACTCTCCGCCGAAGGCCAGCGACTGGAACAGGATCTCGTCGGCCTTGAAGTCGGTTTTCTTCAGGTATACCGTGGCGCCGTTCGACAGGGTCAGCCTGGTACCACCGATCTCCGGCACATCTTCGGATTTCACGATCGAACCCGGTGTTGGCACAGTGGCCATCAGCGGTTCTGTTGGAGCATTGTCTACGTAGGCCGCGATCTCCTTACCGGCCACCGCCGTAAGAAGGCTGCGCACCTGCTGTTCCGTGGGCTTGGTGTAGCCATTGCCTTCCGGCACCGAGAACGTGAATACGCGGTTCTCTTCGGTGAGCGACTCTTTCAGGATCGCCGAGCATTCTTCGGCCGTGATCTGCGGCACATAGTGCTGATAGATCTCGAACTCGTGTGCGATACCGGGAACGCTTTCGCGCTCCAGGACGTGGCGAGCCAACTCTTGGGCCAGGCCGCCGGATTCGGTGGTATTGCGTTCGTTGTAGTACTTCTCCATCCGTGACATCAGGTCGTCCTTTGCACGCTGCAGCTCGGACTCCACAAAGCCATGACGGCGGGCGCGCTCGATCTCGGTAACCAGGGTGTTGAAGGCCACCAGCACGTTCTTGCCAGCAGCGTTGGCGCGGCCATAGGCCATCCGATTTTCACGCACCAGACCAAACCAGGCGGTCATCGCCGACGTGATCGGCGGATTGGGCTTCTGAGCGATCTCCACAAAGCGACTGTTCAGCATGGCACCGGCAAGGTTGCGGGCGATCTGCCGGCGGTACTCGCCATAGGTGCGGATGGTGTCGCCAGGGTGCTTGATCCACATTTCAACGGACGCTGTCTGCAGCTCAGGATCGGAGGCGATACTGATCTTGGTATCGGCATGGCCGGGAAGAAGAATGGTCGGACGCTTCTTCGTTCGGGACTCAATGCCATCGGGCAGCACGAATTGCTTGTTGAGCAAGGCTTCGAAGGTTGCCGGATCCACATCACCAACGGCAATGATGGCCATGTTCTGCGGGCCGTACCAGGTGGTGTAGAATCGGCGTGCGTTGGCGGCATCGCTGCGCAGCAGCACGGCCGTATCACCGATCACGTCGCGCTCGGCATACTTGCTACCGAAGTACAGGGCATTGCGATGCGCGTGATTCACGCGGGTCTCAGCCCCTTGCCGTGTGCGCCATTCTTCGACCACCACGCCGCGCTCGGCTTCGATCTCCTTGTCGTCGTAGGCCACGTAGCCGGCCCAATCGCGCAACACCTTTACGCCCGTCTCCACCACTTCCGGCTTGTCCGTAGGCAGCGTGAGCAGGTATACGGTCTCGTCTTGATTGGTGTAGGCATTCAGGTCGGCGCCAAAGCGGATACCGGTGGACTCCAGGAAGCTGACGAGTTCGTTCTTCGGGAATTCCTTGGAGCCATTGAAGGCCATGTGTTCACAGAAGTGGGCAAAGCCATTCTGATTATCGTCTTCGAGTACGGCCCCCACATTAACGGTCAGGATCAGGTCCAGACGGTTCTTGGGACGCTCGTTCTTGAGAATGTAGTACGGTATACCGTTGGAGAGCTTGCCGGTCTTGATAGCCGGATTGAACGGAACCGCGCCGTTATCGGTGATCTTCTGTGCCGATCCCAGGGCTGGAGCCAGGAAAAGCACAAGAAGAAGAGGGCGCAGGAAGCGTGCGCGCATAGCTATGCCTCTAGTTCTGGTGAAAACAGTGGGGCGAATCTACGAAGGACTACCGGCCGGGTTGCGCGGTGCGGTACGCCAATGCTTCGTTGATCAGGGGCAGGAGCGACTCGATCCGGTCGTCCTGCTCGATGGCCAGCATCCGCGTAACGGCCAGCATCACGCCGGATGTGGAGGTGGTGGTAAGGGCTTGACGCACGCCGGCTGCGCCGTGGCGCCGGTGGATCGCATCGATGATCACGGCACCCAGGACGTACTGGTCGTCCTGCGAGATCTCGCGATCCGTGAACAATTGCAGGTAGTTCGGGATCGTTTCCGGCGAACGGCCGCGGAGATAGTCGGCCACCAGCGTGGTGAAGTCCGCCGTGATGCTGCCTCCGAGCCAGGTAGCCACGCCTTCGTTGATGATCTCGTGCGCTTCCGGGGCGATCGCATCGATCACCAGGTGACTCAGTTCATGCGGGTGGTACACATCTCCAAGACCGGAAAAGACCATACCATGGTCCGGAAACGCCATTCCCGACGGAGGAAAGGCATAGTACTCCAGCCCGAACAACGAGCACATTTCATCGCGGTCAGCGGCAACGTACATCGTGACGTGTTCAGGAGCCGGTACGGCAAAGTATCCGGCCGTGCGCTCCAGAAACGCTACAGCTTCTGCGGCACGGGATCGGTCGAGTTGTGTCTTCGAAGAGTATCGGACCTGAAGTCGCCCCACCTGCTCGGATAGCCAGCCGCTCGTAGCAGCTGGCAGCGGTTGAACCGTTTCGACCAGTCCATCCTCGTCGAATCGGAACGTGGTTCTCAGGATCCCAAGTGGGATCACATGTCGGCTGTCCGGATCCACGGTCGAGAACATGGTTCGCACTACCCAGTTCTGCTGCTCAGGCTCGATGCTCAGGATCGTGGGCGGAAACTCCCGCACGATGTCTTCCGACTGGCTGAACCAATCCACCACCACGCCCCGGGGCGATCCCGGCACGGCAGACCGGTCGAAGCCTGCCGACGCGGGTACGACACCTCGCCAGGTCGACAGGCTATCCACCCAGGCAGCCAGCACAACGCGGACCCGGAGATCACTCTGATCCACCCGCGGCATCACCTTCACCTGACCGATCCCGGCCAGTAAGGGGCTTGCCACGAGCACCAGCACGAATGTGGATAATGGTCGTAACCACCAGTTCATGGAGGAACATAACGATTTTTTCTATGCTGTATTATGATTTCGTAACAGTCGGGCCGGGGAATGGGGAATGGGGAATCGGGAATGGGGAATCGGGAATGGGGAATGGGGAATGGAACTTGAAGACATCAGTTAACATTTACACATCAGTGCATCAGTGCATGAGTGCATGAGTGCATCAGTTCATCAGTTCATCAGTGC
>JANJTN010000162.1 GCA_024711065.1 bacterium | reverse complement strand
GGCTCCTCATCGTTCGCGGCATTGCCACCGACTCGAAGCCGGTTGGTGGTCGTCATAGGGCCGCGTCCCTCAGACCGTCTGGATAAGTGAGTTGTGGGACGAAGATACGGAGCATCGCGACGGATATTGTCGTGGACTCTTCCCCAACTCTTCCCCTACTCTCCCCCAGCCCCTCTCACCTGCGTGAGAGGAGGTTGCCCTCTGCGTCATCCCGAGGGCACGAAGTGCCTATTTGAGCAGCGAGTGCTGAGCAGCGCGCACAGAGCATTAGTGCATTAGTGCATTAGTGCATCAGTGCATTAGTGCATCAGTGCATGTCCTCATGCGCCTTCCCGATGCGCTCCATCGTGGCTTCGTCCACTCCGGCGGCGCTGGCGAACTCGGGCCAGCGGTGCACGGCAGTGCGGACCTCGTTCAGGATGGTGGTGTGCCGACCTCGCTTGAGCATGGCGGCCTTGGCGCAGACAGCAAAGTCGTCAGCTGTGAAGTTGGTGCGCTTGCCGTTCATCGACATCTGATGCACGGCCGTCCAGCGTCCGCTGGGGTTGTAGCTGTACGTAAGATCAAAGCCGGGTGCGAGCGACCAGCCCCCTGCCTTATCCATCAGGAAGGCAATGTTCTTCACGTGGTCGTCCTGGTTGCGGGCAACGATGTTGAAGACGATGCGACGGTACAACTCTTCGATGTCGGCCATGGGCAGGCGTAGCTGACGGCACACGAGTAACGCCTGCTCGTAGGAATACGCACCGGCAACGTTGTAATCCACATGCACCAACGCACCAAGCGAATGCATGTGCAGCTTGTGACCATCATCGGTACGGTCGAAGCGCTTGGTCATGAAGTGACGTCGGCCCCCTTCCTCCAGTAGCCGACACGGCATCATGGAAATGCCGGCTGCTTGCGCCATCAACGCATAGGCATATTCGATGGCGCCGTACCCCGCAGGGTCCTCCAGTTCCTTGTCCTTGTTGCCGCGGACGCCGTCGAACTTCAACAACCAGTGCTCAAAGCCATCGGGTGCATTCACCTGGCCGGATCGCACTTCGTTCGTCTGTGGGTTCCACGCGATCACCGCCTTGGCCCGCGCTCCCCCGGCCGAGGTCCCCACCAACAGGATGTCCTGCAGAACGCTCCCATCCTGGCCCTGACCAAGAGTATGGTGCAGAGCGCCGCGATCCGAAAGCACAGCACTGGCGAGTTCTACCAGTTCGCTCACTTCCAGAGGTTCCGACGTACCGGGATGCGGTCCCGTTACCGGACGATACTCCAGTGCTCCCATGCCGCGCGACCCGGTGTAGCACAAGCGCTCAACCGGCGAAAAGCTCTCCGGCGTGCGGCCCTGTGCTGCCAGCCACGCATCGATCAGCGCATTGCCAAAGCGGTCCGGTAATGAGTCGGCCACCAACCCGGGCAGCCCATGGAACGACGTCCGCTCCAGCGCTGGGAAGGCATAGACCTGATCGCTCAATGGCATGCGGATGGGCGACACCTCGATACTGCTCTCGCGAAATGCGGCATCGTACTCGAACCGCGCCACGGGCTCCGTTGTGTGCATGGACACCGCACCAATACGGCGTCCCCACATCCGCACCTCGGCGATCATTCGTCCTCTCCCCACGTCCACGTGCCGCGCTCACGGTCCTGCTGCTTCCTGAAACGCGCCCGCTTGCGTGCACTCCCCTCTCGCTCCAACTCCTCGATGGGACTGGTAAGGGGCTCTGGCAGCAACTGCTCAAGGTTCTCAAATAGCCCGAGCACGCGCAACACCCGGAGCACGGCCGTGAGGTGCGTGGCCGCCGCCCCGGCTTCCAGGCGCGAAACGGTCCGCAACGATACCCCCGCCTCTTCGGCAAGCGCTGCCTGGGTAAGCCCCCTGGCAAGACGCACCGACGCGATCCGCGAGCCGATCTCGGCCAGGGCTGCACCGTCTGTCATGGTTGACGTGAACTTCATAACACGTCAAATTTGACGCTTTACATCATCAATTGCAAATTTATATGCCACTAATGGCGTTTTATGATGTTGCATCTTGTTCTCCTCCGGCCCTCCCGCGGCGAGGAGAGGAGAAGATGAACTAAGCGAGGAGGATGACGTCCTCCTCGTCATCGAGACCGCTCACGTGGGGTCCTCCTCGCTTCGCTCGCAGGATGACGTGCATAGAGATCGTCCACGTGAGGTCCTCCTCGCTGCGCTCGCAGGATGACGTGCATAGAGATCGTCCACGTGGGGTCCTCCTCGCTTCGCTCGCAGGATGACGTGTAAAGCGTCACATTGGAGGGGGCTGGGGACACGTAGTGTGCGTGAAAAGGAACTGTATCTATATCATGTGCAACCAGCACCGCACGACGTTCTACGTTGGCGTTACGAATGACCTCTGGCGTCGACGTCTGGAGCACCGTGCGGAGGGTTCCTTTGATGGATTCTGTGGTCGGTATCAGATCTGTGACGTTGTGTACGTGGAGTACTATGATCGTATCACCGACGCGATCCGACGAGAAAAACAGATCAAGGAGTATTCTCGCCAACGCAAGATCGAGTTGATCCAGGCACTCAACCCGACAATGGCCACACTACCTTCTCCGTTCTTTTCCTTCCCCCCTCGCGCCGACCCGTCATCCTGCGAGCGAAGCGAGGAGGACCCCACGTGAGCGGACTCTATGTCGAGCAGGACGTCATCCTGCGAGCGAAGCGAGGAGGACCCCACGTGAGCGGACTCTATGCCGAGCAGGACGTCATCCTGCGAGCGAAGCGAGGAGGACCCCACGTGAGCGGACTCTATGTCGAGCAGAACGTCATCCTGCGAGCGAAGCGAGGAGGACCCCATTCCCCATTCACCCCCGCCCCTTCCTGCGCATCGGGACCGCCATCCTAGCCGGTCATCATCAGGCCGAGCATCAAGGCCAGGAGTGCGCCTACTCCGAGAAGGATGAGGAAGAACGCAAAACATCCCGATTCTCCAGCGTTGGAAAAGAACCAGGAGTCCGTGCTACTCACAGCGATGAGACCCGCGATCAGGATGCCGATCCCGATGAGTACGCCGATCACGACCAGAGCGTCCGCCCCTTGATCCATATAGTGTTCCGGATCCCGTACCTCCACAACCACGTCTTGCGTCCAGAGGGGGATGTCCACCTCGCGGCGACCTTGTGGACTGATCCGAATTGCCGCGCCCAGGAGGACGGCATCCGTGGGTGCAGATATTCCCAACGCCTTGTGGATGGATGCAGCCGGCATCTGATCGTGTTGCGCTATCAAGACGTTCCGACGCATGATGAGGGTAGTGTCCGGTGGCCTTCCAGCCACGACCTCTACGAAACTGCCACGCTGAATGGTGCGGTATCCCGTTGCATCCGGACGCGATACCACGGCGACCTGCCGACCAGGCTCCAGCCACTGCAGATCATGCACATTCACCGGCCTGATCGGTAGATACTCTACCGTGTCGATCAGCAACAGGTTGATGTCTTGACGCAGGCGCTCATCACTGAACGTTGCACATGCCCCAACCAGAGCAAGTCCGAACACGAGCGAGCGTAAGAGTGCGTTCTTCATGGATACACTCCACTGTTCCGCGTAGGCAACCTACCGACCGGAACCAGCAGCACCTATGACGTTGGTCAGCCCTTGACCATCACATCAGTATTCGGGATAGTGGATTGTTTTCGGACTTGAATGTCCGTAATTTCCGACGTGCAACGAACGCCGCCCGCGCGTTCAGTTTTGACACGAGTGTGACACCTCCTGTCCGCGCCCGGCGCAGCTTGCAACACGTTCATCGCCACATGAGGCTGTATCGTGTTCAGAACGCTGACATCCCGCCTCGCACTCCGCTGCCTCCTGGGAGTTGCTCCACTAATGTCGGCTCAAGCTCAGGATGTGGACGACATGATCATCCCTGGTGAGTCCGCTCCCCCGCGTCCAGGTGCGATCACCGATACCACGGCGAGCCCCCTTCCCTATCCCGAGGTCTACCTCCCGCCGGCAACCACCGTGTGGCTAAATGGAACCCTTGGATGGGGACCAGCCAATGAGGGGTACTACTACCTCGGATACTACGACCCACTCGCTATCGAACCATCGCACGTGCACTACACTGTTACGGTAGCGATCCAGTTTCGACTGCTGGACATCCTGTCCATGTCCAGCACCGTAGGTCAGGCGTCCACGATCACCACGTTTCACGTTAACACCAGCAACATCTCGTTCGAAGAGTACAGAGCGATGTACGGCAGTAACGACCGCGATGATTATGAAGCGGGTATAGTCCAGCGGACCGATGGCGGTCTGATGATCGGGGTCGCCCTGCATGCGTTGACGTCCGAGACGGATCTCGTAGCCGGCGAAGTGAGTGCGGGGTTCGATGCGCGCTTTCAGGACTTTGAGGATGGGTTCGACTGGACCCTGATGCTCGCCGCTCGGTACCAGCCGACATCCGCCCTGCGCATTCGCCTGGGAGGGATGCTTCTGCATGACCGACTGACCGCTCTGCTATCGATAGGAGTTGCTCCATGATCACCCTGTCGGCATTCCGTATACTCAACCACGCCCATCGTACTGCACGTGTCTGGCTGATCGCCTTGGTGTTGATCGGGATCGGATGCTCCGGTTCCCGCGTTGGTCACCAGGCGCGGACCGTAGCCGAGGTCAAGTCACAGCAGCAGGATCTCCGCATTCTCGACAGTCCCATCAAGGTCTTTCGGATCGATGGCACCATCGTACTGTTTCGGAAGGGGGCTTCGGTCGCAGATACGGCGATCTGGGGTACGGCAGACGTGATGTCGCCCAAGGGTGTGCTGGACACCAGTGTGACAATCACGCTCACGGCATCGGAGATCGCGGGGGCTACCCTGTACGATTTCAAGCAGTCGGCCGGGAGTGTGGTCGGAGCCGGACTGACGGGCATCTTCGGCACGTACTCCTGGATCATGGCGCTGGTCTGCCTGTCCGACCCAAAGGCCTGCTTCGGATCGTGCCCCACAGTGTACGTTCCTCATGGCGACTCGATGCTGATGGTGGCAGAACTCTTCTCCACGTCCATCTCGCCATCGCTTGCGCGAAGCGATATCGATCGGCTCTGCACGGTGGATGGCGACACGCATTTCCCCGTGATGATCACGAATGAAGCGCTGGAGAGCCACTACATCGACAAGGTGCAATTTGTCTATGTCCCACACGAACCCGACGAGACCGCACTACCACAGCCTGACGGCTCGATCGTGATCGGTAGCAGATCCACGCTGGAACTGTCTGCTCGGTCATCGCTTGACAAGGATCTCACACCTGTCCTGTACGCACCGGACACAAGATCCTGGCGCAGTGGACCGGAGAGACTCCTTACCGCTCCATCGGATGACCCATTCGACCACGTGGATATCACCACCTACGCTCCGGGGCTGACCGCTGTGGATCTGCGCATGCGTTGGAAGAACACGCTGCTTTCCACCGTCCTGTTTTACAACATCGTACTGGGCGACCAAGGACTGCATGCCTTGTTCTGGCAGCATCAGCTGGATACGGACCCGCTCTATGCACTGGCCTTCTCCAGGATCTACGACCAGTACTCCGGGATCGGCCTGCAGGTATGGGACGGTGAGCAGTGGCGCAACGAGGCTCGCATGACCGATGCCGGACCGATCGTGTGGCACGAGGGGTCCGTGCGCCTCTCGACGTATGGCCAGGACACGGTTCGCATTCGGTTGCGGGGTCTGGCGGACAACGTCGAGATCGATGCGGTGGAACTCAGTGCTCCGCAGCAATGTGCGGCGCTGGAGATCCCCATGCCCTGGTACGTCCATTCCACCACGGAACAGAACGATCCACGGATCGGGCAGGTACTGTCTGCCGCTGACGGCGAGTATCTGATGCACGAACCCAGCGCTTCGACCACGCTGATGCTGCAGCCCCCTTCCGGAGCACGCCACGGTACCGTGTTCGTCCGTTCGCATGGCTGGTATTACGAGTGGATCCGGCAACAGTGGATCGCTCCCAATACGCGGAAGAAGTCAGAGTACCTGATGAACGGAGAGGAGATGATCCGTGCGCTGGCCAAGCGGTGGATGGATGAACATGCGGCACTCGAAGCGTCGTTCCATCAGTCCACGATCCCGCTGAGGAAGCCATGAAAGTGATCCACACGATCATCGTGCTGCTCATCGCCTCCGCCTGTGCCACGATCGACGACGAGATGTCGCGAACCGTAAGCACCTACGGTCATCGAGCCCACGTAAGGCTGCACAACGAATGGATGATCACGGGTGAACTCTTATTACAGCAGCCAGAGCATGTGTGGGTGGTCTCGCTCACGCACCGTGTTGTGACCGTTCCGCTGAGAGACATTCATTCGGTGGAAGTACTGGACACGAAGGTCAGCGCCTACTTCACCCCCACCGTCATGATGGTTGGCGCTCCGTGGGTGCTCATCGGTGTCATCGGCACGAGCTTTACCGGAGATGCAGAATACCTCCCGATCGGCCTGGCCGTCGGCGGGGTACTCACGCTGCTTCCCACTGCACTCAACGAAGCAGGTTTGGCCGATCCGGATTTTACCGCCAACGACATTGCCCTGGGCGAGATCAGCCAGTACCTGCGATACCCGTTTCGCGAGATCTCTGATACCGTGACCAGGCAGATCCTCGCCACCTACGGTCAAGCCACGCCAGATACCCTACGCATCCCGATTCCTACCATTGGTGAGTAAGGGGCTGTACACTCTATGCCCTCGATGGGAGCAGGTCCTGCGCAGACTGACGTCGTCCTGGGAATGGATGCAGTTGTCGGAGAGCTTTGCTGAAGGGCTAGGGGCGAGGGGCGATGGATCCGACAACACCTCCGCAGATGCACCTCTCACCCTTCGCCCCAATGCCCTCGCCCATCGCCCCTATACCCTAGCCCCTAGAGGCGAGGTGAGCATCAAAGGCAAAGGCTCCATGACCACGTATTGGCTCGATGAAGGTTGACCATCAACGGTTTCGTTTGTCAGCAACCATCGTCGTTCGACGGCGCATAGATCGGCTTGACGACGGTGGGCTGACGCGTAGATGACCCGTTCTGAGCGGCTTTCAACACACCACTGCCCGGAACCCGGCACGTGCCCGTGCTGGTAGCCTGCACCTGGAGCCCCTTGGGTGTGAATACGACCTGCGCCCGCTGCGGGAGCGTTGTGGGCGATCCACTGAGAGCACACGTGGCATGCTGACTGAAATCGAGGACGATACCGATCACCTTGCGATCGGCAGCAGTGCTCTTTTTGGTATCCGAGTCGGCTCCCTTGACCATGGTGATGGCCAGGACCAGGATAGCGATGATGACAACGATGCGGATCATGGGGTCTCCAAGAGCGTGATGAACGGTAACGTACGACCATAGGTGACCGCAAGCGCTGAAAAGTTGCAGCGGCAACGCCTTGCCGGAGTGATCGCAGGAGAGATCTCTGCTACGAGGCAGTCCCCTCCAGCCAATAGGTAGTCATGGTGCCTTTGGGTTGGACGGAGCATAGGGTCACGTGCACACAAGACAGCTGAGCACTAGATTGCCGGGATGAAGCATCTCCTTGCCCTGGTTCTTCTTGTTGCTGGTACCGTTTCGGCAATGGCGCAAACAGCGGCCAATCGCTCCGATGCCAAAGGACGACAAGGCGTCTGGAAGGTCTGGCTAGATCGGAAGCTGAACGAGGCAGATGATTCTGTGTCAGCCCCCTACTATCGGATCGTTACGTACACGGACAACGACCCTGCGGGGCCATTCACGGACTATGACCGTGAGGGTGTTCGACAGCGCACCGGAACCGTTACGCGCTTTGGAGGCCGTACGGTGCTGGACGGCGAGATCACATCGTATCGTCAAACAGGCTCTGTTGCCTCCATCGAGGAATTCCGGAGGGGGGTTCAGCATGGCCGGTACGAGAAATTCGACGTGAATGGGAACCGGACAACGATCGGCCAGTTCGATGACGGAGACCGAATTGGAGAGTGGACCACCTACTACTCTAACGGACAGCTCAAGACCCGAGGAAGCTACTTTGAAGGGGCTCGCGATGGGGCCTGGACCACGTACCTCGAAGACGGTACGGTCAAAGAGTCCGTGGTGTATGTTGATGGAGTCCTACAGGACTGGACCACCCTGCTGACGCAGCTTGAAGCTGCCGTGAAGGGGGAGGACCTCCAGCGCGCCGCCCGTCTGGACCTCCAAGCCGAGCGTGCGATCCGTGGGATTTTCGGCGATGATGCGCTCCCCATGGCCCGCCTGCTCGTGGCCCGCACGTGCCGTTTGTGGCTGCAGAAGGACGAGACCACTGCTCTCAAAACCCTTGATACCGTGTTCGTGATCTGCGATGCCCATGCAGCGGCGGGTAGGACCTATCGACGTGAGTCCCTGGGGGCACTGTTGCGCTTCACACGTGATCATCCGTCGCCGATCCTCACGCGAAGGCTCGTCCCCATGCTGGTGACGCTGCTGGAGACCGACACCGTGATCCGGACCGAACAGGCGGCAACACTCATCCAACAGGGTGGAGAAGCGGCGATGAGATCTCGAGAGACCTTGCTGTACCGCGAGATCATGATGACCGCAGACAAGATGCTCGCTATAGACGTCGTTCAGCCTGATTCACTGCTCCGAACGGAACTTTATGGGTTCTGGGGTACAATGGCCATGAGTGCCTCTGTGGTTCATGATCAGGCCTCCGTGGAGATCGCGGCACGCCAGGTACAAGCCTGGGCACCGAAAGGGGGCTCGGGCAACTCGCAGGCCACGTTCGAGAGTATCGCGTCTGCCATTGGATTGATCATCGTGGATGGCAGCACAACACCGGAGCAAATGGAACAAAGGCTGGACCAATTTCTGGAGTCGCTACGTGAAAAGTCCGACACCCTGTATTGCTTTGCATTGGCACAGGCAGCTATTCATCCGTCCATATACTCCGAGTCTGCGTATATCTTCAAGATCCTGGATCGAGGCGCAGCATCGTGCCAGGACGTTCCAAGTGTTACCGGCATCCTCTGGAATCTGCTGCTAGCCCAGTCGTACGCCATCAAGGGCCAGTGCGACACGGCGGCGGCCTATATGGCGCGAGTTGATGAGCTGCGCAGGGAAACATCGTATCCCGATGAACCGGTGGAGAGCATTCGATCGCGGGTGGCGGCATGCCAGTCCAATGAGCGGACCTTCATTCACGACAGCATCCCCCCGCTCTACGCCAACTCTCGACCGTCAGCCAAGAAGATCTCGCAGCGTGAGCTGATCGCCTTGGTAGTACCGTTTCAGCCGAACACGGTGCAACTGGCTCTGGATGAAGGTTCGTCGTCCACTGTTCGCCTCTCCGCCTTGCTCTACCTTGATACCATCATCACCTCCGCCGACGAGCTGCGGTATCAGGAACGGTATCGAAACATTCAGGAACATGCCAACAGCGCCGTTGTGGCTGATGCGCCTCCTCGAAAACGAGCCGAGCAACTGTTCCGGTACCTGCAGGACTCCGTGTTTGTGCGGTACGACGAGATGGTATCGTTCCACCGGGTTCTCAACGATGGCACGTTCAACTGCGCCTCGGCAGTTGCTTTGTATTCGCTTCTGTGTCACGATCTGACCATCCCTCTGCTGTACTATCAGGCTCCAGGACATATCACCTGTGGGGTGCCGGACGGCGATCAGGTGATCTTTGTGGAGTTGACCTCCCCGAAGGATGGCTTTGGCTTCGACCGTGAACGCGATTCAGTGATCGATCACCTGCTGTCGTATAAACTGATCACCCGGGAAGAAATTGATGTGCTTGGCGCAGACTCTTTGTATCGACAGTACATGGAGCACCGACGAACTGCGTCGTTCAGTAGCGTCCTCGCCGCTGTGGCCGGCAACGCGTTTGTACGGGGATATCTCGAGGCCAATGTTGAGCAACTGAATCGTGACTCATACGGCCGATTCATCTCCGCCATCGCTCTGGATACGGGCAGTGTCGGCATGCAGTCCCTGATCGAGTTCTCCTGGGCCTTCAGCACTGAGCAGATCATCCGACAATACCTCAAAGACCTGGGCCACCTGGCGGCCTACCTGCACGCCGACACCTCCAGCTACGCGATCGTTGCCGTCGCAGGTGGCATGATGATGCTCCGCCTTGCCGACCTCGATCACAGCTACCAGCCGGATAACGACTGCCTGATCTTCCATGCTCACGCACCAACGGCCGAGCCCAAGAAGGACCTGTCCAGCGTGATCGATGCGTTCTGCGCTACCACCCATGCCTTCCTGGTCTCTCAGAAAGGCGATCTTGGTCTGGCCTTTGCCTACCTGCGCCATTACCTTCCCGACTCGGCGTGGGCCATGCACCCCAATGCCCTAGGCGTGACCGAGCAGTACGTCCGCCAGCTGTTCGATGAAGGCGATAACGACGAAGCTCTTAAGCTCGCGAGAGAGATCGTGATCAAGTCCGACAACCGGGTCAGCAGCACCTTACTCCAGGAGTCGATTTATCTCTACCTTACATCAAACCGCTGCCGAACATTGGATACTGCCCGATATCGTGAGCTGGTCCAGGAGCTGTTCCGTCGGCGGCTGGAGCAGCGTACCGAGAAGGAACACCAGTGGAAGACTGTCTACAGTCTCGTTTCGGAGGCCGTATTTCGGGTTCGATATGATCTAGCTCGGATCGCCGTAGAAGAAGCTTCAAACGCGCGGTTCGCAGCTGATCGGCTGGGTGAACTGCGAGGAACCATGGCGTTGTTCATGGCGAATAAGGACAAACCGGTCGATGCCGATGATCTTGACCTAACCGTGTCGCTCCACCTGCACGACGCCGATGGACCACGAACATCCACACTTCCTTCACGAGATGCTAGCGCAGCCATCAGGATCCGGATCAGCGGACTGTCACTTGGTCAGGTTCTTGAATACACCGTTCGGGTGGAGGTGCCGGGCATGCCGGACGTGATCCGGTGGAAGACCGACAATGGCGCCAACAATACGGAGATGATCGTGGCCTTCTCGATGCCCGCACCGCCTCGAGGTGTAGTTGGGGATGGCATCATCGAAGTGCTAGTCGATGGGGATGTGGTAGGCAGCTACAAGTACACAGTGCAGTAGCTGCCCCAAATGGGAGTATGGGGCTCAGCCCCCCCCCTCCAGCCAATAGGTGGTCATGGTGCCTTTGCCTTTGATGCTCACCTCGCCGCGCTCGGTGAGTTGCTGTAGGCTGTTGCTGTTGGCTGTTCCCTCACGCTCAGCAACAGCTAACAGCAACTGCAACTGATTGGCGAAGCTCTCCGACACCTGGATCTTCCCCGGCTCCCCTGTACTCTCCATTCTGCTGGCCGTATTGACAGCGTCGGAATACACGTCCCACACGAATCGCTGACGCCCCACCACGCCGCACACCACCGGACCGCAGTGCAATCCTATACGCGTCGTTAGGGTCGTGCCTGGAGGCAGCAGAGCGCGAACCTCATCGGACAGGGGAATATCACCGCGCATCTCCAGGGCGGCACGCGCCAGGCGGTGGGCGTGGTCCGGCACGGCATCCGGCGCTCCGGCTACGGCCATGAAGCCGTCGCCGATGGTCTTGACCTTTTCGCACCCGTGCCGCTCAATGATGGCCTCAAATCGATCGAAGACGTGGTTCAACAGCACGATCACGGACTCGGCAGAGAGATCCTTGCTCAGGTGGGTAAAGCCAACGAGATCGGCGAACAGGACCGACACATTGTCGTACGAATCTGCGACCCGCTCTTCTCCGGTGATCATTCGCTGCGAGATCGATGCCGGCAGGACGGTATCCAGCAGGCGTCGAGTGGCGGCGGCTTCGGCCCGGGCAATACTCTCGGCGCGGTCTCGCTCGGCCAACTCTCTCTGGTGCTTTATCGCCTCCGCGCGCTTGACGAGGGAGGTCTTGACGGACTCTCGTTCCAGCTCCCGCGCTTCTTTCATCAGAGCCAGACTCTCTTGAAATCGTCCGTGGCGTTCGTACAGCGCGGCCAACTCCTCGTGCGCTTCAAAGCTTCTGTCGCCAATGTCTCTGCGTTGCTCGATCGAACGAAGCAGATACTCCTCAGCTTTGGCCTCATCTTGAATGGGGCTCTCTCGGGAGTAGAGTTTACCGAGTTGGGCCCAGATCGTTACCGATCTGATCCCGTGCTGTTGGTGCAGGTCCAGAGACTGCAACAGGTACTCCAGCCCCTTCTCGGGTTCTCCTCTCTCGGTATACGCAGCACCGAGATTGCCCAGATTGTTGATCAGCCAGTTCACGCGTCCACTGCGCCGATTGAGATCCATCGCCTCATGATACGCTTCGATGGCCAGGTCTAGCTTGCCCATTCGGAAATGCACATTTCCCGCATTGTGGATCGGTCCTGCCGCTTCCTGCCAATTCCCTTGTTGCTCAGAGAGCTCTCGAGATCTCAGAGCGTACCGCAGGGCTGCATCCAGATCGCCTGCCGCCCCAAGAACTGTACCGAGCGCGGCGTACAGACCCGGGATCAACCGATCAATGGCATGCTGCTCCGACAGATCCAGCGAACGCTGAAAGTGATCCAGGGCAAGTTCATGTTCATCGATCGTGGCATATGCGTTACCGAGGTTGTTTTCAAACTGCGCGACGCGAACCCAATCGGCATTCCACGTGGCGATACCGATCCCTCGTTGTGCCCAGGTGATCGAGGCCAACAGATCGCCCTTGGACAACTCGATGGTGTTCAGTCGATTATACGCGTGTGCCAGGATCATCGCCGCGCGGTGCTCCTGCGTCCCGGGCGCGGCGGCGGGACGGCTCATGAGACCCATGATCGGAGTATCAAGTGCATCTACGACGTCCATGGCCTTCCGTGTACATTCCTCGTAGCGAAGCTGCTGATAATCCTTCGCAGCCTCTTGCAGCTGTTGGTCGGCGTTGTCGAGCAACTCTTGGGTGAACGGGTTGAGCATTACGGGATCTAGGTGGTCATCAGGATGCAGTCTGGGCAATATGCAGAGAATGGACGAGTGCTGCATAGACCACAACCATGGTCTGCCGTACCTTCGTACGGATGAGGAACCCTGCAGAACCGGACGGTACCCCACTCTACAAACGCCAGTTGCCTCATGGGATCGCGGACGATCGATGAACTCGCTGCCGAGGTACAACGGCACATCGAACAGAACAACGCCGAGGCGTTGGAACAGTGTCTTCTGGAGTTGGAGCCATTCGGTCTAACGCAACCATTAGCGTCCGCATCGCACATCTTGGGGTTGCTGTTGTCGCAGCGGGGCCACCCAGTCAACGCCCTGGTACACTACCAACGGGCTTTGGCTGCTCATCTAGCCCTGGGCGATCACGCCAATGCGGCAACGATCACGTGCAACATCGGATTCGACTACGAGACCCTCGGCCAGTACTCGGATGCCCTGGAGTACTTCAATCGAGCACTCAGCCTGCATGAACAGCATGGTCCGCCGGCCGGCGTCGCCAACGCCACGCTCGGCCTTGGCAACATCGCTGCTGCCACGGGCGATTATCCGGAAGCCCTGAAGCAGTTCCACCGCGCGCTGGAGCTTGCCGAGTCCATCGGAAACCGGGCCAGCCTACCGGACATCCATACCAACATCGGGAACATCTATTCCGATACCGACACCTACACGAAGGCTCTGGAGTACCACCGCAAGGCACTGGAACTGTATCAGGAGTTGGGAGATCAGCGCGGTATTGCTCGCGTGACGGGCAACATTGGCGTTGTCCATTGGAAGACCGGAAACTTTCCCGACGCCAGAGATCAATTTACCCGTACCGTAGAGATCTATCGAAGTCTGAACGACCGCGGTGGCGTGACCTTCGTGACCGGCAACCTGCTGACCGTTGCGATCGATATGGGCGACCTCGACAGAGCCTCGGAACTGCTTGCGCTCATGGATGCTGAGCCCCTTGCAGACGTACACGTGGTGGTGCAGCGGGAGCGATCCCGTGCGCAGATCCAGGAGCTCTCCGGCGACCTCGATGCAGCACACCAGACGCTTCTGTCTGCTCTTGCGATCGCCCGAGAACGGTCTCTAGCCACCGCCCAGGCCGATGTGCACAAACGTCTGCGAGACCTGGCCCTGAAGCGGAACGACCTGGCGGACTACGTAGAGCACAACAACGAGTTCACGCGCATCACCGACGAGGTCAATGGCAAGGAGACGGCCACGCGGTTGGCGATGCAGGAGGCCCAGCGTCAGATCGATCTGGAGCGCAAGGAACACGAGCGGCATCTGGCCGTGCTGCACGCCACTCTCCCCAAGGCCATCGCGGATCGCGTTGCGCGCGGCGAGACCGTGAGCGACCACTTCGATGCTGCTGCCGTGTTGTTCACCGACATTGTGGGCTTTACGTCGCACTCGTCAGAACTTCCGGGCCAGGTGGTTACCGCGCTGCTCGAAGAACTCTACCGAGCTTTCGATCTGGTGTGCAGGCAGCACGGCGTTACCAAGGTCAAGACCATCGGCGATGCCTACCTGTGCTTCAAAGGTGATGGTAATGCCGAGGAAAATGCCGCTGCCTTGGCCAACGCAGCTGCGGCCTTCCTGCACACCGGCCTCACGTGGCCGAGTGGCGAGCCCCTTGTCATCCGAGTCGGCATCCATATCGGCCCTGTAACCGCCGGCGTGATCGGCACCGAGCGGCTGCAGTACGACATCTGGGGCGATACGGTGAACACCGCCTCACGCATGGAATCCAACGCCCTGCCGGGCACGGTGAATCTCTCTGCAGCCATGGCCAACGGCCTGCGCGGCAACCCCGAGTTCACCCTGGAGTCCCGCGGTATGATCGAGGTCAAGGGGAAAGGGGCCATGGAGATGTTTCTGCTGCGTGCTGTTGGCAGTTAGCTGTTGCTGTTGCTGTTGCTGTTGCTGTTGCTGTTGCTGTTGCTGTTGGCTGTTGCTGTTGGCTGTTGCTGTTGCTGTTGCTGTTGCTGTTGCTGTTGCTGTTGCTGTTGCGACTACTCCACCGTTACGGTTCCCAGATCAGGCGCATGAACATGCTCAAGCGCTCTTCCTTCCTGGATACGGGCAGACCAACACCCAGGCCAATAAGCACATGCTCGCTGAATCCCAGTCGCATCTGCGGCCGGATGGTTGCAGACCAGTTGGTCTCCGTTACAACGGCATTGGTCTCTACTCCGATGAAATTGCGAGTGTCGTTGATCATGTAATGGAGACTCAGGTTGGCTTCGAGTCGATGGGTAAGGCTGCCATCGTCGAAATGCAGCAGGGTCCGTGGACCGGTGTAGAGTAGACTGTGAAAGCTCTCACCCCAGCGTTTGGCGACCACAAGGAACGGGTTGAAAATGTTGCCGTTCAGCACCGGGCCATTGCGTATCACATCCAGGTCTGAGAACTCCAGTTCGTTGATATACCCCAAGGCAAGACTCAGTGACAGATCCGCGTCAACTAGAGCTGTCCATTGTACGGCCGTTTTGACACTCTCGATCCGGTTGGAAGGCTGGGGAGCATCGCCGGGATCGGCAATGGAGTTTGACGTATAGATCGTTGCCGGGACTTCGACCTCCAGGCCAAGGTAATCGGCTACGGCCCATTCGTATTCGATCAGCACACGGTACCGGTCATACGATAGCCGGTCCGTGAGGTCCCAGGCAACGTTCCACTCCTGCTCTCCTCTGCGAGCGCCAAGGTCGCGGATCAGATCGATATACAGCGGTTCGGCATGAGTCACTTTCGGCGGCAGAATGCGATTGGTATCCACGGCAGGTACGGATGCGCCGGCACTGAAGGCTGCGCACAACGCTACTCCTACCGCGTGCAACGGACGAGTCATGTTGGATTCAATGGTAAGTGAAACAGACGGAGGGCTACGTTCCGACTGTTCACACGCGAGGCGGAGGGGGCTCTGGTGTGCTGCCGGAAGGGGTAACAGCATCACTACTCAATGGCCATTCAGCCGTGACGAATACCTCGTTCGGGCCGGCAAGGGAAACACGGCTGGCTACCAGACATGGCTGCAGCCCGGTACTCGACTGCCCAGTGTCGTTCTCATCTTCCGCGTCGGTATTCAGATCCACACCGATGTCGTCCAGAAACTCTACCGCACTCCATACCGAGCGCGTCTGACACTCTCCGATCTCGGCTGCGTGCTGCCATTCCGGAGTATTCACGCCCATCAGCGCCATATAGGGTAGCAGCACCAGGGCAACAACGCGATACATGAAGCGGTACATCGGCGCTGGCTGACGATCCGACCATCATGTGTATTGCAGTTTCTCATGACCCTCCTGAAAGGGGCCTGTCTAACGAACATGACAACGCCCACACCTCTTCCGATCTGCCAGGCTTGACCCTTGATAGTAGAACCGGCTAATCCACGGAAGTCCGGCTGACATTTCCAGGACTCGCCCTCTACGCTCCACCTGATAGATGTCGTACCGGTAGACCTTTGAGCATGCCATCTGATCGTGGCAGTGCTGTTGCCATGTGATCGCTGTTGGCTTCTGGAGGTTCTATGCATGCGTGTATGAACTCGGGTACCATGTGCGTGGAACTTTTTCCACCATAGCCCCTTCCAATCCCGCGGATCGGCCAACACCGGATTCAGCAACAGCTCACCCGAGCCGATCCACCGTTCATTTCATGTCTTTCGTAGGAGGAGTACGATGTACCGTATCATCCCACTATGTTTTGTGGCCATCGCTTGGGCTGGACTGGCCACACCGCGGCTCGAAGCCTTCGAAGCCCGCATGCAGTTCATTACGGATGCCGTTACCCGAGCCGAGGTTGGCGTCCCCTATCTCTATCACGCACGAGCAGTAGCCTCGGCCACCGGAGCCGTAACGTATCGACTGACCACAGCACCCGATGGGATGACCTGTGATGAGTCCACCGGAACTGTCAGTTGGCCGAGTCCCGCCGTGGGCTCACACAATGTGATCCTGAAAGCCACAGCCGATCTGGGTTTGCTGGGACGGGTCGAAGCCGTGCAGAACTATTTCGTAAAGGTCGTACAGCACAGGGACAGTGTGCATCCACGATGTGCCTGGCTTCAGGGATCCGTGCAGCTTCGTGGGTCAGGTGCTGCGGTCGCTGATGGCCTGATCCAGGCCTGGCGGGTGGCCAGCGTGTCCAACACAGGCTTTGCAGACTACGCAGCCGTGTACACGTCGGTGATCAGCAATGGCAGGTTCGCCATGACCGTACCAAGCGGCACGTACATTCTACGAGCGAGTGCCACCGGTCAGGCGAGATTCGCAACCACGTTCCATGCGGCCGACTCGATGGCGTCGCTCACGGCGCAAACAGCTGAACGCATCCGTGTGGAATGTTCCGACACGGCACGGATCGTATTCCACGTCAATCCCGTGCCCCATGCCGACACGACCGTTGTTTCGGGCCGCGTGGTAGATATGGAGACCGAGGCCGGCCTGATGGCCACGGTAACGTTCACACGGGTCGGACACCGAGTCCTCCAAATGGGCTCGGACACCATCCGACTTGGCAGTGCCCGGTTTACAGCTAGCACCAATGCCGACGGCACGTTTCAGATCGAACTCCCACAAGGCACCTATATGGCAATGGCCAAGGCCGATGCTGCCGTGAACGGCAACATTGCCTATCACCCGCAGTTCTTTGACCAACAGAGCGATGCCACCTGCGCCCGCGTCTTTGCCGTGGCGTCGATCGAGGGCGAGATGGTCTTTCGGTTGAAGCGAGCCGGCCAACCGGACACGACCGGGTCGATCAGCGGACGTGTGATCTCTCGTACGTCGGCAGCGATCACAGGAATGATCTCGGCATTTCGCGCAGACAGCTCGGGCGCACCTTTCTTGCTGGCAGCCGCTTCAGCTGAGATCGAGACCGACGGATCCTTCACGATCGGGGCGTTACCACCAGGACAGTACATTCTTTGTATACGGCCAGACTCCGAGGCGTGGATCGGCGGATATGTGAATCTGAACGGCGGTACGACAGCCCATTGGGAACACGCCTCTCGGATCGCTGTATCGGCTGCGGCAAACGTAACGGCAACGGTCGTGGCCCGGTCGGCTGCTACGGTTCGGGGATTTGCCTGCATCACAGGTAGCGTGGTTACGGCCGTTTCCGGTGCTACCGACGCCGCCGTGCAAGGGGCTTTGGTCACGTGTACGAACGCCTATGGCCAGGTGACGGCGACAACCTTCACGGACAGCGAAGGGGCGTTCTCCCTTGATCTGCTGCAAATCGGCGAGTATACGGTGGTCGTGGATCGCGTTGGTCTATCCTCGAGTAGTCGTACCGTGGTGATCACCGAGGCCAACACGGCCCCTTCCCAGAATTTTACGATGGATCGCGTGACCAGTGTGCAAACGCGCGATGGATCCACGCCGACCATGGTGCTGAGACCTAACCCAGCAGTATCGGATGTTGTTGTTGAACTCGATGTGGTACCGGGGATGATACAGGTGGATGTGATCACGTCCACGGGGTCCATTGCCACAACGCTCACGTCGTGGACCTCTACGTCCGGTCCACTGCAGATCGATCTTCCTCTGAACCTCCCGAGTGGGTGGTACCTCGTCCGCCTGCAGAACGGCGGAAGGGTGAGTACTCGCCAGCTGATCATGCAGCGGTAACCATCGCGGAACGCAACAGCGTTCCTCTCCTTCCGATTGACAACGGAACACGTTCCTCGCTCTTCCCCTGCCTACGTGGGGGCCCGGCAACGCACATCGCATAGCCCTTGATCCTGTTAGATCACGATGTGCCGAGCAGAGCGGGGAACGTTCTGTTCCTGCTGTTGCTGTTGGCTGTCACACGGTCTAGCCCGCAGACTAGCTACTTGCTCCGATAGATGACCGGTACGAACGAAACTGCCCAGATCACGATCACAATGAACAAGCAGGCCGCGGCATATCCGAGGTGGCTGTTGTAGACCGACGGCCACACGTTTGCGGACGCTCTGGTAAGGGCCGCCAGCACCAGGAAGATGCCGATGGTGAGGTAAGGGTGCCGACGGAGCTCGGACGAAGAGCCCATGCCGCTGTGGGACATCGTTACGCGTCCACCGATCAGGAGCGTGAGCAGCAGATACCCACCGATGTACAACAGGTGCTTGGCCGCGATCGGCTCGGAAGCGGTTGCCACCATCGTCCACGACCCCAGCACGATCATCCAACACGACCATCGGATCATCAGGGTGAACCACGTCCGCCGCTCGGGCGCTCGATGCAGCTGCCAATACTGAGCGGCCACCACGGTGATCACCGCAGCCCGCACGGCATAGGAGATCAGAACCAGTCCGAGGACCTCGAGCGCGATGCTCAATCCGAAGGCTGCCACCAGCAGAACGAGCGGCATTGGAATGGCGCGCAGAAACGGTGGCGTTGCCGTGCTCACGGACAACTGCATGGGCACCACTTGGTCGAAGCCCAGGATTCCCGGCACCAACCGGCCCCCTACCCCGAGGATCAGACTCAGAACCATGGCGTCGTACACACAGATCTTTCCGGCAACAAGCCACACGGCCGACATACCCGGAACAGCATGGAATACCACGATCGATGCATATCCCCCCAGGCCCAGTAGAAGTCCGAGGCCCACGAACAAAAAGGTCGCCGGTGGGTTCTGTCCTCTGTGCAAAAACCGGCGCACTGCGAACACGACCAACAGTAGCCATCCGGACAACAGACTGGTCCACACAGCCAGCTCGTGACCTAGCGCCATCGACGTAAGCGAAGCCACGATCTGCACCACCAGCAGCACGATCTCCACGGTAGATGCTATCGGCGTCTGCGTAAATCGCGGCACAGCCGTCATCAAAAATCCCAGAATGAAATAGTACAGAAACCCACCCACAAAGAACCGAGCATGCGTCTGCCCTGGATATGCCCCTACTCCGGAAAAGATGTAGAGTATCCACAGCACACTGGCGTGCATGGCCAGTGCGATACCAACGGGAAAACACAAACGGAACGGGTCGCGACGGACTCGATCGAGCATGGGGAATGGGGACTGGGGAATGGGGAATGGGGAATGGGGAATGGGGA
>JANJTN010000091.1 GCA_024711065.1 bacterium | reverse complement strand
AACAGAGTCGTTAAGCCCCGTTGCGCCGATGGTACTGCATCTGAACTGGTGTGGCAGAGTAGGTAGTCGCCAGGTCTTTCTTACAGCAGCCCATGTCTTAACTGACATGGGCTGTTGTCGTTTGTACCCTGCAGGATCCTGTCTGAACAACAGCAACGCCCGAACCCAGTGGATTCAGGCGTTGCACATGTTTCGAGTTGTTGCTGATAACGATCAGCGCTGGATCACTACCAGACGATGAACGAATCCGCTGGAAGACTGTACGGCGATCGCATACACGCCCGGAGCCAGGTGTGAGGTCGGAACGGCTGTGGTCGCAAGTCCCCCCACCGTCTGATCGACTACGGTCTGGCCCTGCAGGTCGCGGATCACCAGACTCTGCATCGTGGCACCACGTGCAAGTGTGACCGTTAGGAGGTCCGATGTCGGCTGCGGCGCAATGGTCATGATCCCATCGGCATTGCCCTCTTCGTCCACACTGGTCACAATGGACACAGTTGCCGTCTCCGACGTGGCCTGACCACAGCTCGAACCGATCACACACCGGTAGGTGCCGGCATCACTGGCCGATACGTTGTCGATCACCAGTGTGGCCTGCGTACCGGCTGGTGCTGCGATCGGCGTTCCATCGTGGGACCACTGATACGTCAGATCCGGACCCTGGGCCGTCACCCGCAGCGTTAGCGTACGCCCTGCTTCCAGGCTTGTGGATGCAGGCTGCTCGGTGATCACGGGAGCCGGTGCCACCGTGATCTCGGCCGTAGCACTGGTGCTCGATGCGCAGTCGTTACCGATCATGGCGTAGTAGGCACCAGCGTCTGCTGCCGAAGCTGAAGTGATCGCATAGCTGGCGCTGGTAGCACCGCTGATCGCCGACCCGTCCTTGAACCACTGATACGTGACGCCTTCACCAGCCGCTTCCACGCGAAGCTCATGCTGACCGCCTGGGCAGACCCAGGTGCTTGCCGGTTGGCTTGTGATCTCCGGAGCCAAACCAACACCGAGAACGGCGCTCAGGGAGACGTGACCGCGGAGCGTGCGTACACGGAACTGATAGGTCCCGGAATCCGGGGCTGCGGTAGGAACGGTCCACGTTGTACTCTTGGTGCGCAGGTCCGAGGCAATAGTGGTCCAGCTCTGGCCATTGTCTCCGGTAACGTCCACAAAGTAGTACTCGGTGCTGGGCATCTCTTCGGTAAGCCAGCCGATCGAGGCTGGCTTGCCTCCGCACAACACTGTGCCGGCGGCCGGGGAACGAAGGGTGACCAACCCAAAGGCGAACTTCAGGGTCATGGCATCGGTCGAACCCGCCTGAACCTGGTCGGCACCGGTCTTGCGTTGCACGGCCGAGAGAACACTCGTTGTACCTCCGCCGATGAAGGCGTCGCCTGCGTCATCGATCGCAATACAGGTCGGCATATCGTCGCCGGTCCATCCGATCTTTGAAGAGAAATTCAACGCGGTCTTGGTCATCTTGGCCAGGAAACCATCAACGCCACCTAGCGCGGCGGCCGACGATCCGGCACCAAACGCCTGCAGGTCCGGAGAGTTCGTGGTACCTGTCAGATACATCACTTTGTTGGCATCCAGCACGGCGTCGCGGCCTTCGTCTTCACCGCTGCCACCATAGTATCCGCACGAACGCAACCGCAGACCGTCCTTCGAGATGGCCGTAAAGAAGGCATCACTCATACCGCTATAGGCAAACGGAGAGCCATCTGGCAGGGGAAGGTCGGTCGACCACGTGGTGCCCACGGCATACACATCGGCGTCAGCGTCGGTCATCACGGCATATGCCGCATCAGCCCCACCGCCACCGAAGTAGGTCGAGAACACCAGGTCGCCCCCACCATTGAACTTGGTGATCACGGCATCCGTGTTGCCACCGTTGAACTCCACGTCATAGGGGTTCTCACCCACTTCTTTGTAATAGCCCTCGGTACCTTTCTCGTCATCGCCCGGTACCCAGACCAACGTCTTTTCGGGCCACGTTTTGTACTCATTGGAACCGGTCCAACCGGCAGCAACGATATTGCCGCCAACATCGTAGGTCACGCACGTAAAGGCGTCATCACCGGCTGACCCGAAGTACGTGTAGGTGTTCACGGTCTTGCCGTCGGACGACAATTCCATCATAAACGCATCCAGTCCGCCAAGGGGCTGGGCAGAGTAGCCCGAGCCGGATGGCATCCCGGAGCTCGACGTGGTCTGGCCGACCACAGCGGCCTCGTTGTTCTTGCTCACAGCGATGCCCAGCGGACGGTCCACGCCATTGCCGGCGAGGTACATGCCACTCAGGATCGAACTGAAATTCGGCGTCAGACGCACCACGAATCCGTCCACCGAACCGGAATGGGCTCCACGGATCGGCGACGCCGGGAAGGGCAGTCCGGGTGAGTTCGTTTCACCGGCCACCCAGACCTCGCCGTTGGACGCCAGGGCGATGGAGCGAACAGCGTCGGCCGAGTCGCCGCCGATGTAGGCAAAGGCCAGGAGTGTCCCAAGGTCGGCATTGTAGCACGCTACGAAGCCATCGCGAGCGGCGTGCTTGCTAGCCCCTTGCATATCAAGGTCGGCCGAAGTGGTCCACCCACCCACCACCACGGTGCCGTTCGCATTCCGCTTGATGGAGGTGATCTCTTCATCGGCACTGCCGTGGATCGAAGTCAGATAGACGATCGGATCGATGGTCAGGGGGCTTGTTGCCGAGACCCCATCAACGCGGAACCCGATGGTGCTGGCTGTGGCGGTGGGCCGTACCGTGCGCACGTCCGCAGCGGAACGCTGGTAGGCCACGATGCCGCCCATGTTGATCGTGCCAAGGTCGGTGCGCAGTTCGATTCCGTGATCGGAGGCCGTTACGGACCGAGCCCCCTTCACCGAGAACAGCGGATTGGGTACGTTCACGCCCGCGTCGGCCAGGATGTTGTAGCGAACATGGTCGCCATCCCAGACATACTCCAGGTCGATGCCGCGGCGGACGTCGTGCACGACCACGGTGGAGGCGTTCATCTGGGGTCCGGAAGCACCCGGACGGAACACCGACACCGCCGGTGCGTGTTCACTGAGCGTAGTGGTGGTGCGGCTGGAGCCCGAGGCATCCAGGAGGTCGACCTCTACATGGCGTGCGGAGGATGTACCCAGCGCATCCTTGGCGCGCTGATCCACCACAAACCCCGTGGTGGTGATCCAGAGGAACCCGTCTGCCGTCCGGGCACCGTAGAGAACGTGGCTCGGCCATTGGCCGGAGTTACCGATGAAAACCCTCGCTGGCGGGAGGGCATGCGCAGCCACGGTACTGACCGCAGCCAACAAAAGGAGTCCCAAAACGCGGAACATGGGGGATCCCCGAATAGTGTGGAATGCAGACCAACGGTACAGACCCCCAAGAAACTGCATCACGCCCTGAACGTTACAATTCCACCGCGATCATCTTGCCACAAACAAGAAAGCCCCCTGCCATCGAATGGAAGGGGGCTTGTGGTCGCTACAAGATTTGAACTTGTGACCTTTCGCGTGTGAGGCGAACGCTCTGAACCAGCTGAGCTAAGCGACCAGAGCAACAAAGATACGAATGGACACCAAGTTCACAACGGGTCTAGTTGTGGGCTACGCTCCCTCCGGCGTTGCAGAGTTTGCGCACGTGGGCCGCGAGCAGCTGCAGGTCGGCGTCGGACAGGATCTCGCCAAAGTGCGGCATGAACGAGTCCGGGTTGTACCGCTGCTGCTCCTTGATCACGTCCACCAGCACGGAGTCGTCCGGATACTTGCGGTCGGCGAGCATCAAACTGGCGATGCCGGAGCCGTTGTTGCCGTGACAGCTGTTGCAGCCCTTCTTTACAAAGAGCTCTTCGCCCTTGGACGCATACGACGCGGGGAGTTCGGGCTTAGCCACCGTGTTGTCGATCGCCGGAACGGTCATCAAATAGTCGTAGATGCTGCCCAAGGCATGATCGTTCACGGTGTTGAAGCGCACCATGGGGTAGCGCATGGGCGTGCCGTCCGGCCGAATACCCGTAGCCAATGCGTGGATGAACTGTTCGCGCGTCCAGCGGCCGACGCCGCTCTTGGGATGACTGGTGATGTTCGGACAGGTCACATTCACACCCGAAGCGTCGGGCATGGCCATGCCCCCTCCAAAGAATCCTTCGGACTTCGGCGGATCGAGTGGGTCGTTCTTGGCAAAGTCGGCCGAGTGGCACTGATAGCAGTCGTACACGGCCGTGGCCAGATACCGTCCGTACTCCACCGTATTGGTGGTGTCCGGATAGGCGATCGGCTTGGTGGGGTAGTCGAATGGCTTGAACGCAATGTGCGTCAGGAACACGGCAAAGAACGTTGGCTCGCTCTCACGGTTGTCTACCGGCGAGGCTGCCAGTAGCGGATCGTCGCTCCGCAGCCAGGCAATGATCGAAGCAACGTCTTCATCGGCCATGTGCGGGAACTTTGGCATCCACGGCGGCAGGTAGCGTCCGGTATGCGGATGCACACCGGTGCGGAGCAGCCACGCCAGATCCCCATCCGTCCACTTGCCAATGCCCTTCTCCGGATGCTGCGTGATGTTGCGCGAGAATGCCCGGCCGAACTCCGGCGGCAAGTCGATCAGTTCGTGACCCGTGAGCAGCTTGGTCTCGGGGTCGAGGTGACAATGCATGCACAGGCCGGCGGCCAGCTGACGTCCGTGCGCCACGCGCTCGGGGGTAATGTCCACCTTCAGGTCGATCTTCTGCGTGTCGTACGTGGGCACGCCCGTGATGGCCACATAGGCCAGGAAACCGCCAACGACCAGAGCGATGACAAGCACCACCACTCCGATCCACTTCAGAACTTTCATGGATCCCTCCTCCGTGAACCGTTCGCTGAAATCTGGATTGTCTGGAACCGCCAAGTGTACGAAAAAGAAGGGCTATTCAAGTCGGAAAATTCTGAATTCTCCCCACGTCCTCCGGCTGGGAAGCCCCCTTCGTAACTTCGCGACCCCCAATGCCACCTCGCATGCTGTACGTTCTGATCGTTCTCCTGCTGCTGATTCCGGCGGTGCTTCCGGCGCAGTCGGGGTCCGCCGAGCGCGACACCGTGCAGATGCGCTCTGTACAGGTCACGGCCGAAGCGGTTGCCGATCCGATCGTGGGTGTGGCCACCACACGGGTGACCGAACAGCAGCTGCGCGAACTGCGTCCACTCCAGATCAGCGATGCGCTGCAACGCGTACCGGGACTGTTCATTCGGGAGTATGGCGGGGTAGGGGGCTTGAAAAGCGTGTCCATGCGCGGCGGCTCGGCGGCACAGTCGCTGATCCTGCTCGACGGAATGGCGTGGAACTCGGCGCAGAACGGACAGATCGATCTGCAGACGATCCCGGCAGCCTTTGTGCGCGAGATCTCGGTGGAGCGTGGCGGACTCGGTGCGATCTATGGTGCCAATGCCATGACGGGTGCCGTGCGGCTGGATCTAACCGTGCCGCGGCAAGGCCTTTCGATGATGGTCGACGGAGGGTCGTTCGACACATGGCGTAGCGGCGTGTCCGGTGGCGTGTCCTCCGGACTCTGGAGCGTTGGCGGCGGCGTGGATGCCTATGGTTCGGCAGGCTCGTTCCCGTACCAGATCGATCACAACGGAGAAGTTGTGGACGTGAACCGCGCCAATGCCGATGTGCGCACGCTCAGCGGCATCGCTCGCATTGAGTACCAGGGCGCGTTCCGTACCTCTGTCACGGCTATGGCACGCACCGGCGACCGCGGTGTGCCGGGAGCCGTGGTCGAGAATGCCGTTACCCAGCAACGAGCGCGAATGGCGGACAGCGACGTGATGCTGCAGGTGCGGTCCAAGATCGTACCGATCGCCCACGCGCCGGTCTGGATCGACGCTGGTCTGCGCCTGCTGGAACAGCACTATACCGATCCCGATGCCACCATCGCGGGTCCGGCGGGCATCGATGCGCAGTACGATCTGCGCGATGCGGTGGTAGCACTCCATGGACAGTACCTGGAGCGTGCCTCGGATTGGTCTACACACTATCGGGTGGAAGGGGGCTATGTAGACCTCCGCGGAACGAGCCTACAGCCAGGCGTCGGCGAACGTGTGGTCCGTCGGCATCTGGGCGCACGCGTCGAGAGCGACCTGGGACTTTCCGAGGTCGTACGCATCCAAGGGGCGCTCCGGGTGGACACGTACTCGGATGCCGGAACGGCATTCACCGGCCTTCTCGGTGCACGGATGCGCACCTCGGAACAATTCTCCATGAGTGCCTCGCTCGGTACCGGGTTTCGTCCACCGTCCTTCAACGAGCTCTACTTTCTCAACTACGGCACCAGCGACCTGCGTCCCGAACACAGCGTTACGCTGGGCGTAGACGCCGAATGGAAGCCCCTTTCATGGATCACGTGGAATGTGTCGGCGTACGGCAATCGCTTCACGGACCTGATCGTGAGCGTACCGTTGAGTCCAGTGGTCACATCGGCGCGAAATGTTGGCGCTGCGCAGGGCGTGGGCATGGAGTGGACCTTGACGGCGCAGGTGCTGCCAGCGTTGATGGCCAGCTGGACGTATACGTTGCAGGAATTGCGTGATGCGACAGGGCGCGCCGGACTGGACGGTACGCGCATCCCGTATGTACCGGTCGAGATGATCGGCGTGCAGACCACCTGGCGTCCGGGTGTGTGGCGCCTGACGGCCGACTACCAATACACCAGCCATCGCTACGCCCAGGCCGGTTCCGAGTACACCAGCTTGCTCGCCCCCTACCATCTGCTGGGAGCAGCTGTGGCGGTTGCCGTTGCCGGGCAGTCTGTGAACGGCGATGTGATGCTGCGGGTCGACAATCTGCTGGACGCACCGTATCAGGTGGTACGGGGCTTCCCGATGCCCGGACGCCAGGTGCGGTTAAGTGTGAGGGCGTCGATATGAGCAGCGAGCAGCAAGTAGTGAGCAGCGAGCAGCGAGTAGCGAGTAGCGAGCAGCGCGTGGCGAGCAGGTGGTGTCTGGTGCCTGGTGTCGGGTGCCTGTCACTGGCGTTGGTATTGGCGAGTGCCATCAGGTTGAATGCCCAGACGCTGGAGCGGACGGCGATCGATACGGTAGCCGACCTGGTGCCGGGGCGTATTCAGAACACCGGGCAGGGGCCGGCGTTCTTTCCGGCGAACCTGTTCGGTGTGCCGGATCCTCGGGCAACCGACACCACGCCGTCCACCGATCCGCGGGAGATCTGTTCGATCGGCGTGGGTGGACAGATCGTGGTCGGTTTTGCCGATCACGCCGTAGTG
>JANJTN010000049.1 GCA_024711065.1 bacterium | reverse complement strand
CAATAGAGCGCCCCTTGAACCGCACGGCCAAGGTTTCGGCGTTGTAGCGTTTTCCATTACACGTGTCGCAGGCCACATACACATCGGGTAGGAAGCTCATCTCGATCTTCCGGATCCCCGCACCCTGGCACTCTTCACATCGGCCCCCTTCCACATTGAACGAGAATCGACCCGACTGATACCCGCGGATCTTGGCTTCGGGCATCATCGCAAAGAAGTCGCGGATCTGGGTGAACAGACCCGTATAGGTGGCGGGATTCGACCGTGGCGTTCTGCCGATCGGCGTCTGGTCGATCTCGATCACCTTGTCGATCGCATCCACTCCCTCGATCCGGTCATACGGCAAGGGCAGCAACTCGCTGGTGGTAAAGTGTCGCGCCAGGATCGGATACAGGGTCTCGTTGATCAACGAGCTCTTACCGGATCCGCTCATCCCGGATACGCAGATGAACTTGCCAAGCGGTACGTCCAGATCCACCTGCTGCAGGTTGTGTCCGCGGGCTCCGAGCAGACGGATGGAGCGTCCGTTGCCTTCGCGACGCTGCTCTGGGATCTCGATGCGCTGGCGTCCACTCAGATACTGCAGCGTGAGCGACCGCTCAACGGCCTGAGCCTGCTGCTGGATCTGTTCCGGCCCAAACTCGGCAACTACGGATCCGCCGTTCACACCGGCACCGGGCCCGATATCGATCACATGGTCCGACTCTTCGATCATCTCCCGGTCGTGCTCTACCACGATGATGGTGTTGCCCAGATCCCGCAGGTCCTTCAAGGAGGAGATCAGCTTCTGATTATCATGCTGATGCAGGCCAATACTGGGCTCGTCCAGTACGTAGGTTACGCCCACCAACTGCGACCCGATCTGCGATGCCAGCCGAATGCGTTGCGATTCACCACCGGACAGCGTGCGAGCCGACCGATCCAGGGTCAGGTAGGTCAGACCCACATTGTGGAGAAACTGCAACCGTTCGACGATCTCCTTCAGGATCAACGTCGCAATGATGCGCTGCCGATCCGTGAGCTGGTGGGCCAGACCCGAGAACCACGACTCAGCCGCTCCGATATCCAGCGAGGTGCACCACTGAATGTTCCGATCGGCGATCCGCACTTGCAGGTGGGCAGGCTTGAGACGCGCGCCGTGACACGACTTGCAGGGATGGGTAGAGAAGTACTTCTCAATGCTGCGGCGGACCGTAGGCGTAGAGGTTTGCTCGTACTGGTGCCGCAGCGAGGGCAAGACACCAAGATATCTGTGCTTGACGGCGGTTGCGCCATAGGCCACATTCACTGCGGCCTCTTCGGTACCGTAGAGGACGGCGTCCAGTTCCTGTTGCGTCATCTCACCAACCGGCGTGTCCATCGAGATCCCGGCCTGCTTGCAGAATGCGGTGACCTGCTTCCAGAGCCAGGTCTCGCGCTTCTTACCCAACGGGGCAATGCCGCCGCGCGCAATGCTCTTGTCCTTCTCGGGCAGTACGAGGTCGATATCAAAATCCATGGCCTCGCCCAATCCCTCGCACGCTTCGCAGGCTCCGAACGGAGAGTTGAACGAGAACATGTTCGGAGCGGGAGTCTCATACGACGTCCCGCAGGACGGACAGGAGTACGACGTGCTATAATACACGTCGGCCCAGGAGCCATCGGCCTGTTCGATCAGCGCACTCACGCCACTGTCGCCCAGGTGCAAGGCCGCTTCGACCGATTCACTGAGTCGCTTGCGGCTATCGGGCTCCAGCTTGAGGCGGTCGATCACCAGTTCGATGGTATGCACCTTGTAGCGGGGGAGCTGCATGCCTTCGACGATCTCCTGCAGCTCACCATCCACGCGCACGCGGGTGAAGCCCTGCCGTCGGAACTGTTCGAAGAGTTCGCGGTAATGGCCTTTGCGGCCTTTCACGATCGGACTCAGGACCTGCACCCGAGCCCCTTGCCCAGCCACCAGTAGGGCATCCACGATCTGGTCCAGCGTCTGTTGCCGAACGGGGATGTTGCAGTTCACACAGTACTGCACGCCAACCTTGGCATACAGCAGTCGGAGATAATCATAGATCTCGGTCACCGTTCCCACCGTGGAGCGCGGACTGTGGCCCACCGATTTCTGTTCGATGCTGATGGCCGGAGACAATCCCTCGATCACATCCACATCCGGCTTCTTCATCACGCCGAGGAACTGCCGCGCGTAGGACGACATGCATTCCACATACCGGCGCTGTCCTTCGGCATAGATCGTGTCGAACGCCAGCGACGACTTACCAGAGCCACTGAGTCCGGTGATCACCACGAGCTTGTCTCGCGGAACCTCCAGGTGGACGTTGCGCAGGTTATGCTCGCGGGCACCGCGGATCGTGATCTGGGTAACCTCGTCGGTAAGGGGCTGGGGTGGTGTGGATCGGGCCATACAGGAGTAGATCGGAACGAAGAACCCCAAATCTACGGCTCAGGTTCATCGTCCGGCAGGAAAGGTTTCCACGGCTGGATGCCCACAGACGGCGCGTCCTAGAGGTAGGCTTCGAGTTCGGATTCGGACTGCAGCAGTACGGCGCGCCCCTTGGCGCCGTCGGGCGGTCCAACGATCCCGGCCGACTCCAGCTCGTCCACGATACGCGCGGCCCGGGCATAGCCCACCTTCAGACGCCGCTGCAGGGTGCTTACGCTGGCCTGCTGTAGCTGAATGAAGATCCGAGCGGCATCTTCGAAGAGCGCGTCGCGATCATCGGCGGACGCCGCGCCGCCGCCGCCACGTTTGTTGATCGAGGGAAGCATGTATGGCTGTGAATAGCCCTTCTGCTTGCCGATGTGTTCACAGATGGCCTCGACCTCTTCGGTGGAGATAAAGGCATTCTGCATCCGGATCGGCTTGGGCGTGTTCCCGGGTACAAAGAGCATGTCTCCATTGCCGATCAGATGCTCGGCACCACTGCCATCAATAATGGTTCGCGAGTCGATCCGCGAGGTCACCTGGTAGGCGATCCGAGCGGGGAAGTTGGCCTTGATCAGGCCCGTCACAACGTCCACCGACGGACGCTGCGTGGCCACCACGCAGTGGATGCCGACGGCGCGAGCCAGTTGGGCCAGGCGCACGATCGGCTCCTCGACCTCCTTGGAAGCCGTCATCATCAAGTCTGCCAACTCGTCGATGATCACCACCAGATACGGCATCGGACGGTGCATCATGCCGCCCTTTTCCTTGATCTTGCCGTCCTTCACCTTGCGGTTGTACTCAGCGATGTTGCGCTGGCCGGCAGCGGCCAGCACGTTGTAGCGCATGGACATCTCTTCGACCACAGACTTCAGGATGGCTACGGCATTCTGCGGCTCGGTGATGATCGTCTCGTCGATATCCGGACTCATGGCCAGGAAGTGATTCTTCAGGGCCTTGTACAACGACATCTCCACGCGCTTCGGATCGATGATCACGAACTTCACATCCTTCGGATGCATGCGGTACAGCAGCGAAGCGATGATCGAGTTGATCCCGACGGACTTGCCCTTACCGGTCGCACCGGCGATCAGCAAGTGCGGCATCTTGGCCAGGTCGGCACAGTACACTTCGCCCACCACCGTTTTGCCCATGGCGATCGGCAGCTTGATGTCCGGATTGTGATACTTCGGACTCTTGATGATCGACCCAAAGCGCACGATGGACGGCTTGTGATTCGGGATCTCGATCCCCACCGTTCCCTTGCCGGGGATCGGCGCAATGATCCGCACCGCCGGGGCCTTCAGGGCCAGGGCAATATCGTCTGCCAGTGATTCGATCGAAGCGACCTTCACGCCCGAAGCGGGAACGAACTCGTACTGCGTAACCACCGGACCCGGCTGCACGGTCACGTTCTCGATCTTGATCCGAAACGTTTCCAGTTTGTCCTGCAGGATCTGGGCATTCTGCCGCAGCTCTTCGTCGTCCACTGCCGCCTCGTCGGCCTCATCCACCAGCAGCGATGGGGAAGGGGGCTTGTAGGCGATCTCTTCGTCGTACAGGGTTACGCTACGCAGCGGTAGATCCACGGCTGCTTCATCCGGGCCATCCTCAACGGAGATCGTAAGCTGTCGGGCTGGCACACCATCAGGAATGGTTGCCTCTACGGATTCGTCTTCGTCGTCGTCGCTCAGGAACAACGGCAGTTCGGGTTCGTCTCCCGGTTCGGAAGGGCCACGATCGGTGCCCACACGGATCTGCTTGTCCGGGTGCAAGGCCTTGAGGCGCTCCTGGATGGAGCGGGTATCGGGGACGTCGGAGGCTTCCGGCTCGACCGGGTCCGACGCGGACGTTCCGGTGCCACGACCTCGGGGAGTGCCCGGACGAACGATCCGAACGTCGCGGCCGATCTTGTCGGGATCCTGGTCGGTGGTCGACCGCAGCATCTCGGCTGGCTCTTCGTCATCCACCCGTTTGGTTTTCGGGCGGATCACCGCTCCGCCGCCGAGCTTGCGTCCACGAGGGCTTTCCTCGACCTCTTCCTCTTCTTCGTCGTCAACCTCTTCTTCTTCATCGGCGGAGCTTGAGGGGAACGCCCCCTTCACCTTGGCCACGACGAGGCGGGTGAACACGCGAACCCGCTCCGGCTCGATGTCAAAGCCATAGACCAGCACAAAACTGATGCCCAGCAACAGCACGGCAAAGCTGCCGATGGTGCCAATGAACTGGCTAAGGGTGCCCGCAATGAACTGTCCCACCGAGCCACAGAGGACGCGGTCCACAGTAGGGAACCACGTGGTGCGTTCACCCACCAGTTCTGCCGTGGAGAAGACGCCGGAAACCAGGATCGCTACGATGATGGCGGCCACGGACCGCTTGCGTACCAACGGCGTGATGCGTTGATGACGTACCAGGTCTCGGGCCCAGAACAGCATGAGCACCGGAAGAGCGATCGACCAGATACCGATGGTTGAGACGTAAAGCCAGTTGGCGATCACAGCGCCGAGCAGCCCAAGCCAGTTGTGCGTGGTGTCGAACTTGGCGCGGAGTTCAGCGTCGCCGCGGACCACTCCAAGGAGGTCCCGCATCGACAGTTGAGCATTGGCTTCATCCTTGGAGGTATAGGACACCAAGGCGAGCAACAAGAGCAGGGCGAAGATGCCCAAAAGCACCCCTGCGATCTTGATTCGACGAGTCGAATCAGGATCGGGTGAGTCGGCGATCAACGACGGAGTGTCCTCAGGTTCGGTGGTGCGAACCCGGTTCCGTGTGTTCCGACGCGGTGGCGTATGGTCGGGAGTCCGTGATGCCATGCTTCCTCTTTGCCTGGCGCTGCCCCTGAATTTATGGATAATTTGCAGCTCATGATGCACCACGATCCCTCGCGGCTGATCCTGATCGCCGGTCCATGTCTGGTCGAAGGCCGAGACATGGCGATGCGCACAGCTGAGCATTTGGTTCAGGTTACCAGCAGTAAGCCAGTACAACTCATCTTCAAAGGCTCGTATCGTAAGGCCAACCGCACGAGTGCCGGTGCCTTTAGTGGGATTGGCGATCTGGAAGCCCTGAAGATCCTGGCCGAGGTCCGACAATCCTTTGGCATACCAGCTCTCACGGACATTCACGCCGATGCCGAGGCCGCTATGGTTGCTGAAGCGGTGGACGTTTTGCAGATCCCGGCGTTCCTGAGTCGGCAGACCAGTCTGCTGGAAGCAGCTGCTGCCACCGGCCGCGTGGTGAACATCAAAAAGGCGCAGTTCATGGCACCCGAAGACGTGGTGAAGGCCGCAGCCAAGGTGGTGCAGGCAGGCAACCCGCATGTGTGGCTTACGGAACGCGGCACGTCGTTCGGTTATCACGATCTGGTGGTGGACTTCAGGGGGCTGGTCACGATGCGCGCCTCCGGCTTTCCGGTGATCTTCGATGCCACGCATTCGGTACAACGTCCATCGGCCGGTGCCACATCCGGCGGGTCGCCACAGTTCATTCCGGCATTGTCGCGTGCGGCGGCCGCGGTAGGTGTAGACGGGGTGTTTGCCGAAACACATCCCGATCCTGCCCATGCCAAGAGCGACGCCGCTACGCAGCTGCCGCTCGACCAGTTCGCTTCGTTCCTCGATGGAGTCCTCCGGCATTGGGAACGATAACCTTTCGCACCCTTGCGTTGTGCCTGATCCTGGCCGGTTGTGAGCACCAACAACAGGAACGGCCACAGCGTTCTGCCGATGATCCGTATCTGACAGCACCGCTGCATGTATCGGAGCGCATTCACGTGCACTTTTACGATTCGTCGCGAACCCGGGCCGAGCTCGAAGCCGGCATCGCGATCCTGGATGAAGACCGACGTGAAACGTCCTTGGGGCAAGGCGTTACTGTCCGATTCTTTGATCGCACCACGGGAGCAGCTGCCGGCACGCTAACGGCTGACAGCGCGATGATCGACGAGCGAACAAAGGACATGATCGCGATCGGCAATGTGGTGGTGCACTCGGATTCAAGCCGCACGACGCTTCGTACCGAGCGGCTCCTGTGGGATCAGCGCACCGAGTTGATCAAGACCGATGAAGCGGTCACCATTACAACGCCCACAGAGACCATTCATGGTCAGGGACTCATCTCCGACCAGTATCTCACGTCGTACCGTTTGTTCAAAGTCCGCGGAGTCCACCAGCAGTGAAGCGCATGATCATCGCCGGAAACTGGAAGATGAACACCACACCATCCGACGCCGGGTCGCTGGCGCTGACCATCGCAGCGGCGGACGCCGTGGGGCCGTTCACGCGCAACGGTGGCGTTGTGGTGATCTGCCCACCGTATCTGAGTGTTCCGGTGGTGGCTGCTCGCCTACAGCCAACGTCGGTGCTTGTTGGGGGACAGAACTGTCACTGGGAGGCCGCAGGTGCATTCACGGGCGAAGTTTCCGCATCCATGCTGGCCGATGTTGGTTGCCGATATGTGATCCTGGGGCACTCTGAACGTCGACGTGATCAATTGGAAGACGACCACATGATCGGCCTGAAAGCCGTTGCCGCGATCGGGGCAGGTCTTACGCCGATCATCTGTGTTGGCGAATCGCTGGCGGAACGAGAGGCTGGGGTTACAGTGGACGTCGTGACCCAACAGATCGATGGCGTTGTTGCTGCCGCCGGTGCAGACACCATTCGCCGTTCGATCCTGGCCTACGAACCGATCTGGGCCATCGGCACGGGACTGGCAGCCACACCCCAACAGGCACAGGAGGTTCATGCTGCGGTACGCTCGCATTGTCGGAGTCGGCACGGTATCGACGTGCCCATTCTGTATGGCGGTAGTGTGACCGACCAGAACGCCGACGAACTCTTCGCTCAGGCTGACGTCAACGGAGCTCTTGTTGGTGGAGCGTCGCTCAAGGCCGCTGCCTTCAACGAGATCATCCGCGCCGCTACTCCTCACGTGTAGACTGTATGACGCTGACCCTAGCCAATATCCTCACCGTCTCACGGCTCTTCCTGGCGCCGATCTTTCTGGTGTTGATCCTGTCGGACGATGCCACCGGCGTGATCGCCTCCATTGTGATCTTCTGCATAGCAGCCTTGACCGACTGGCTCGACGGATTTTCTGCGCGCGCCTATGGACAGGTTACCGAACAGGGCGAATTCCTGGACCCGCTGGCGGACAAGGTGCTAACGACCTCGGCCTTTGTAGCCTTCTACATCCTGGACATCATGCCGTTGTGGATGGTGCTTGTGATCGTGATCCGCGACTTTGGCGTTACCGCCATGCGCATCGCCGCAGACCAGCGCGGCACGCCGATGAAGACCTCGTGGCATGCCAAGGTGAAGACCTTCTTCCAGATGGTGGTGATCTTTTACGTGCTTGGACTTCTCTGGTTGGCACAACAGCCGAGTGGTGACGAGAAGTATCCGATGTTGGCTCAGGACCTGGTGCACTCCGAACTGACCTCCGTGCCCTTACTGGCGTTGACGTTGTTCACCATATGGACGGCCGTCGAATATGTGCTCGGGAACCGCCAACTCTTCCGAAAGGCACCATGACAACACGCGTGGCATCGTTGATCGTAACACTTGGCGGCGTGGGCCGATTACCGATCGCACCAGGAACGTGGGGGAGTCTGGTGGTGGCACTACCGGGCCTCTTGGGTCCCGTGGAGTATCCCTGGCTGCTCTGGGCTTATACGGCCGGGGTGGTGGCGTTCGTGGCAGCCGGCCTTTGGGCCATCCCCTATGTGCAGGAGGAATGGGGCAAGGATCCCAGCCGCGTGGTGATCGACGAGGCCGCGGGGATGGCGCTGGTTCTGGCCGCTCCAATCGGCGCTTCCAGCCCCTGGTGGTTACTGGCCTCGTTCCTGATCTTCCGTGTCTACGACATCGCGAAGCCCTTTCCTGCCAACGTGTTCAATCGCCGCAGTGAAGCCTGGGCCGTGATCGCCGACGACCTGGTTGCTGCCGTGTACACGGTGGTTACGCTGTACGTGTTGCAGTTCCTCGTGAACATTGCAGCACCGCTGCTCGCACACTCCTAGGCAGGTCCGAAGCCCCCTTCAATCCTGATGGTTTGCCGGTCCGATCGGCCAGAACCCCTATGGTTATGGTCATTGTGGATAAGTAGTCCTTGCTAGCCCCCATAACGACGGGATATTTTGGCATTGCAGTATTCAATTTTTCAACATCGTTTGTGGGGAAGACAGATATGAACAAGGCAGAATTGGTCGAAGCCATTGCCGAGAGCGCAGGCTTGAACAAGTCGCAAGCCGAGGCCGCACTGAATGCGACCATCAATACCATCAAGGGCCAGCTGAGCAAAGGCAATGACGTTGCTTTGATCGGCTTTGGTTCTTTCAAGGTGTCCAAGCGTGCCGCTCGCATGGGCCGCAACCCGCAGACCGGCGCTGCGCAGAAGATCGCAGCTCGGAAAGTGGCCAAGTTCAGCCCGGGTGCTGACCTGAAGGCTGTGGTGAACGGCGAGAAGAAAGCCGCTGCGCCGAAGAAGGCAGCTGCCAAGAAGAAGAAGTGATCATCCGATCCGAACACAGGCCCGCTCTCGAGCGGGCTTTTTTTTGCCCGACTCGTTCTGTGCCGAGTCATCTCCGTAACTTTGGTGTTGATGTCCACAACGAACTTGCTGTCCACCCAGGACCTTTCCGACGCTGGGTTGCAGGCGATCCTGAAGGATGCCCATGCGTTCGTTGATCACATTGGGCATCGGCGCGATCTGACAGAGACCCTTCGTGGACGCAACCTGGTCCTGGTCTTTTTCGAGCCATCCACCCGCACGCGCTTATCGTTCGAGACCGCCGCGCACCGCCTTGGGGCGTCCACCGTGGTCTTCCAACCATCCGGCTCCAGTGTAGAGAAGGGCGAGTCGCTGCGGGACACGTTCGCCACCATCGATGCCATGCGGTTCGATGCCATGATCATGCGGCATGGCCAGGATGGCATTCACCAGGAGGTGGCTTCCGTGGTGTCCATGCCGGTGATCAGCGCGGGAGAGGGCACGCGTTCTCATCCCACGCAAGGCTTGCTGGACGCATCCGCGCTGCTGGAACGCTTAGGCACATTGAAGGGGGCTCGCCTTGCCGTGGTCGGCGATGTGCGACATTCCCGCGTTGCCCGATCCCAGATCGATGTGTGTTTGCGCCTGGGTGCCGAGATCGCCGTATGTGCGCCGCCCGAGTTTCAGCCGGACCCGGCCGACCCGCTGTCCGCCTTACCGACCGTTGCCACCATTGATGACGCCCTGGAGTGGTGCACGGTGATCAGCATGCTCCGTATCCAGCGTGAGCGGATCGTGGACGGTGCGATCCCGGACCTTCCGCAGTACCGTTCCCGGTATGCGCTCACGGTAGACCGACTGCAGGCCCATCCTTCTGTTGTGGCTATCCATCCCGGTCCCGTGAACATCGGCGTCGAAATGGACGCCGATGTGATCGATCACGAGCGCTCCTTGATCCACCGCCAAGTGACCCATGGGGTTGCTGTCCGTATGGCAGTGATCTCCCGAATACTGACCAATCATCACTCGATATTCTGACCATGCCACGTCGCACCGACATCAAGACCATTCTCGTGATCGGCTCCGGGCCGATCGTGATCGGCCAGGCTTGTGAATTTGACTACTCCGGAACCCAGGCCTGCAAGGTTCTCAAGGAAGAGGGATTCCGTGTCCTGCTGATCAATTCCAATCCGGCAACGATCATGACGGACCCGCAGATCGCCGACAAGACCTACGTAGAGCCGATCACGCCGGAGTTTATCGAAGAGATCATCAAGCAGGAGCGTCCCGATGCGATCCTTCCTACCATGGGAGGGCAGGTGGCGTTGAATGCTGCCGTGCAGCTGCATGACCGCGGCATCCTTGAGAAGTACGGAATTGCCCTGATCGGTTCGCAGATCGCGTCGATCAACAAAGCCGAAGACCGCGAGTTGTTCATGGAAGCCATGACCAAGATCGGCATCGACATGCCTCGCGGTGGCTTTGTGCACAACGAAGAGATGGGCATGGCGCTGATCGAGTCCGTTGGCTTTCCGGCCATTATCCGTCCATCGTTCACACTGGGCGGAACCGGCGGCGGCATCGCCTACAACATGGAGGAGTTTCGCGAGTTGTTGCGAGCCGGACTCGTGGCAAGCCCCATTCAACGTGTCCTGGTCGAAGAGAGCATCATCGGCTGGAAGGAGTACGAGTTGGAGGTGATGCGCGACACCAAGGACAACGTGGTGATCATCTGCTCGATCGAGAACGTGGATCCCATGGGGGTGCACACAGGTGACTCCATCACCGTGGCTCCGGCACAGACCTTGACCGATCGAGAATATCAGCGGATGCGCGACTCGGCCTTGAAGATCATCCGTGAGATCGGTGTGGAGACCGGTGGATCCAACATCCAGTACGCCGTCAACCCCAAGGATGGCCGCATGGTGGTGATCGAAATGAATCCGCGGGTGTCGCGATCGTCGGCCCTGGCCTCCAAGGCCACCGGCTTCCCGATCGCCAAGATGGCTGCAAAGCTTGCCGTGGGATATACGCTGGACGAGATCCTGAACGACATTACCAAGAAGACCCCGGCGTGTTTCGAGCCTTCGATCGACTACGTGGTGGTCAAAGTGCCACGGTGGGATTTTGAAAAGTTCAAGGAAACCGATACGCGGTTGGGCGTACAGATGAAGTCGGTAGGCGAGGCGATGGCCTTTGGCCGAACCTTTAAGGAAGCGCTGCAGAAAGGTCTGCGCTCCATGGAGCAGAAGCGCATGGGCTTTGGCTTCGATCGCTCGGAGTACCTGCAGAACGAGCCCCTTGCCGAGTCGGAACTGGAGCAGCTTAAGAAGCGCCTGCGCACTCGGCACGCTGGGTCGATCTTTGACCTATGCGACAGTCTACGCGCGGGTCTGAGCGTCGAAGAGATCGCGATGCTCACCGGCTACGACCCGTGGTTCGTGCACCAATGCGGGCAGATCGTTGCTGAAGCGCTTGCTCTGATCGCAGATGCAGACGAAGGCCTCAAGATCACCGAACTCGGCCGCGACCGCCTGTTCCAGTTGAAGCGATACGGATTCAGTGATGCCCAACTAGCGTTGATGCTGGGGACCACGGAAGGTGCGGTCCGCAATCGTCGCAAGGATCTTGGCGTGTTGCCGGTCTTCAAGACAGTTGATACATGTGCCGCCGAGTTCGAGTCCGAGACGCCGTATCACTACTCGACGTACGGACAGGAGAACGAAGCGATCCCGACATCCCGCAAGAAGGTCATCATTCTTGGCAGCGGACCCAATCGGATCGGGCAGGGGATCGAGTTCGACTACTGTTGTGTGCAAGGCGTGTTTGCCTTGCGCGAAATGGGATACGAAGCCATCATGATCAATTGTAATCCGGAGACCGTGTCCACGGATTACGATACCACCAATCGCCTGTATTTCGAGCCGCTGACCTTCGAAGACGTGATGAACGTGATCGATCTGGAGCAGCCGGACGGTGTAGTCGTGACCTTTGGCGGGCAGACCCCACTGAAATTGGCCCAGCGCCTGGCCGATGCCGGCGTAAAGCTCATTGGAACGTCTCCGGACGGGATCGACCTTGCCGAGGATCGTCAGCGATTCGGTGAACTGACCGACGCTCTCGGCATCGCATGTCCGCCGTGGGGAACGGCACGAACCGAAGACGAGGCCGTGGCGATCGCCGAGCGGATCGAGTACCCGGTGCTGGTTCGCCCTTCCTATGTGCTGGGTGGACGCGCCATGCAGATCTGTTACCGAGAAGAGACGCTGCGGTCCTATATGCAGCAAGCGCTGGCAGAGGATCCTACCCGTCCGGTGCTGATCGACCACTTTCTTGAGAACGCCCAAGAGTTCGATGTTGATGCCGTGTCCGACGGCGAGACCACCATCATCGGCGGCATGATGCAGCACATTGAAGAAGCGGGAGTTCACTCGGGAGATTCTTCGTGTGTTCTGCCACCATACAACATTCGCCCGGACGTTCTGGACACCATGAAGGCACATACACGTCGCCTGGCAAAGGCGTTGAATGTGATCGGCCTGCTGAACATCCAGTTCGCCGTCAAGGGAGACACGGTGTTCGTCCTGGAAGTCAATCCTCGGGCGTCGCGCACCATTCCCTTCGTTTCCAAAGCCACAGGGGTCAATCTGGCTCAGATCGCCACTCAGGTGATGGTGGGTGAGCCCCTTTCCAGTATTCCGATCCAGGATTTCGATACAGAGATGCGGCGCGTAGCCATCAAGGAATCGGTCTTTCCGTTCACGAAATTCCCGCATGCCAATGTGTTTCTGGGTCCCGAAATGCGCTCCACGGGAGAAGTGATGGGTATGGACGACAACTTTGGTCGTGCCATCGTGAAATCGCACATCTCTGCCGGGAATACGCTACCGTTGAACGGCAGCGTGTTCATCTCTCTGAACACGCACGACAAGACCGATCGGGCTGCGGCCATGGCGCGTGGATACACCGACCTGGGTTTCACCGTTCTGGCGACCAAGGGTACGGCAGACTTCTTTGCCGAGCATGGTGTACCGGCCACGGCGGTGTTGAAACACTATGAGGGACGCCCCAGCATCATCGACATGATCGCCAACGGCGATGTGCAGATCGTGATCAATACGCCACTGGGCGAAAATGCGCGATACGACGAAGCGATCATGGGACGAACAGCGATGAAGTACAAGGTGGCTTTCTTTACCACGTTGGCCGCCGCCGAGGCATCGCTGCACGGGATTCACAGTCTACGCACGGAGCGATTCACGTCCACCGCGCTTCAGGATCATCATGCCGCATCGGCAGCATCTTGAGCGTGTCTGGACCGTCCTGGATCTGATCCGGTGGGGGACCGAGTACTTCACGTCCAAGGAGGTCGATTCACCTCGACTGACCATTGAGCTGTTGCTCTGCGATATCCTGAAGATCTCGCGGATCAAGCTGTATAGTGAATTCGATCGGCCGGTGTTGCCCGAGGAACTGGCCACGCTACGATCGTACGTTACCCGCCGCGCGCACCACGAACCGCTCCAATACATCACAGGAACGGCCTGGTTCTACTCACTGGCATTCAATGTAGGACCGGACGTCCTGATCCCTCGTCCGGAAACAGAGTTCCTCATCGAAGAAGCGATCCGCTTTGGTCGAGGTCGAGAGGAATTGCACTGTCTGGACATCGGCACCGGATCCGGCTGTATTCCGATCGCGATCGCTACGCATCTGCCACATTCGCGCTGGACGGCCACGGATGTTTCAGGCAAGGCCCTCGACGTGGCCGATAGCAACATCCGGAGGCACGGACTGGCGTCGCGTATTCAGACCAAGCGCTCTGATATCCTGTCGGAGATCCCAGAGGGATCCTTTGACCTGATCACCATGAACCCCCCGTACATCCCTGCTTCTGAGGTCCCGACGCTCGACCCTGAGGTTCGCGATTTTGAACCGCACCGAGCACTGACTGACGATGCCGATGGACTCACGTTCTACCGACGGCTGGCAGAAGTGGCTCCCACGATGCTGCAGCCGCAGGGCCTACTTCTCATGGAACTTGGTTGGGCGTCGGCACCCGACGTGCAAGAACTCTTCGAAGCCATTGGGGCCATCCGGTTCGTCGACGACCTTCAGGGCATCCCTCGCATCGCCTGTTGCACCTTGGGCGGTGTAACGACATTGTAAAGACATCGTCATATGTGGCCTGATAGGGGGCTGGTACAAGCAGTTTTTCGTAGATTCGACCTCGATTGTAGGGAAGGTCTGCCCATAGGAGAATACCGTGCCTTCGGATCTCGATCACGAACAACTGCGGTCCGAACGGATCGGATCGACGCTTCGAGTCAGTCTGAAGGGGCAGTTCCTTGGGGGTGAAGAAACGGATGTGCTTCGGCAGCTCCTGGGTGGGCTACCAACCGGCGTTGATACGGTGGTTGTAGACCTCTCTGCGGTCTCATTCGTGAACTCATCCTTCCTGAGCAGTCTCTTGGCCGCACATACGGCATGTGTCCGCCGAGGCGTTCAACTTGTCCTGGAATCGGTGAATGCGCAGATTCGAGAGATCCTTGCGCTCACCCATCTGGACAGGGTGATCCAGATCCGTGATAATTGACATCATTAGTAGCATCATTCAACAATTCGTTCAAGTAAGGTACCTCTATGAAGAACCTGACCAACACACTGATCATCGTGCTGTGTCTTGTGGCGGCGTACGCCGTTTTCTTCCTCGTGCTTGGAGCTGAAGGCAACTTCACCGACCCGAAGACGCAAGCCGTGGATTGGCATAACCCACAGAACGCCTTGGGCATGATCTATACCGGTGGACCGTTGGTCGGCCTGCTGATCGCCTGCATCCTGATGGCTATTACCTACACGGTTGAGCGTTGGTTGTCCATCACGAAGGCTTCAGGTTCGAAGAACATGGGCGACTTCACGCATGCCTTTGTTGCTCTGGTTCAGAAGGGCGACTTTGCCGGTGCCGTTAAAGCCTGCGACGCTCAAAAAGGCAGCCTGGCCAACGTGCTGCGGTCAGCCGTTGATCGCTTCCAAAAGGTCGAGAACGACAACTCACTCAACAACGAGCAGAAGCTAGGTGAGGTGCAGCGCGTGATCGACGAGAACATGAACCTGGAGACGCCGTTGCTTGAAAAGAATCTGGTGATCATCTCCACGGTCGCCTCGATCTCTACGATGATCGGTCTGCTTGGCACCACGGTCGGCATGATCCGCGCCTTCGCCGCTCTCGGCGCAGGCGGCACGGTATCGGCCCAGCAGCTTTCCATCGGCATCTCTGAAGCTCTGTACAACACGGCCGGCGGCCTCCTGGCAGCCATCATCGCCATTGTGGCCTACAACTTCTTTACCAACAAGGTCGACACCTTCGTGTACGCCATGGATGAAGCGATCCTCGACCTGATGGAGACCCTCTCGATCCGCGTTGGCGCCAAGATCTGATCCAGCCTACGAACAGGACCTCTAAATGTCTAAGATCAAAAAGAAGCGCGTGGGCTTCGTGCTGGACATGACGCCACTCGTGGATATCACCTTCCTCTTGCTGACGTTCTTCATGTTCACTGCCAAGTTCCGTAGCGAGGCAGAGAACCAGCAGAAGTTCACCATCAAGCGGCCCCAGACCACTCAGGACACAGCCAAGCTGCCGGAGAAGGATCTGGTGATGATCAAGGTGGGTATCGACTCCGTGGAGAACGATACGGCCTTCTACCTGTCCATGGCTGGCGAACAGGATATCGCCAAACTCGCCGAGGCGATGGTGGACCTTCAGTTCCCAGGCGCTACGGAGAAAACAGCCCTGTTCAAGATCACCGACAGCACCTGGCTGGGCAAGGCGGTTGAGCAGGCACGGATCGTGAATCCTCGGGCGCAATTCGCCGTGGACGCCGACCGCCGGATCAAGTATCGGTGGATCGAGACCGCGATGAACGAGATGCGCAAGAAACGTGCAACCACGTTCAACTTTGTGACCGATAAAAAGACGGGCATGTAGGCGGGGGAGGTAACCAATCGATGGTAGCCCCTCTCTCATTGTTAGTAGAATCAACCCAAACGACCTACTGGAGATACCATGGCTGGCGGCGGTGAAGGCCTAGGCGGTGGCCCCAAACAGAAACGCGGCAAATCCGGCAAGCGCAAACCCAAGAAACGGGTAGGCTTTCGGTTGGATATGACGCCTCTGGTCGACATTACATTCCTCTTGCTGACGTTCTTCATGTTGACCACGTCCATGATCACTCCACAAACGATGGAGATGAACGTGCCACCGGAACTGGATATCGAGATCGAGGTTCGTGAGTCAGAACTGTTGAACATCCTCGTCCGTGCCGATGGCAAGGTCTTTGCTCACATGGGCAATGAAGAGCCGGAAGCGCCAATGAGCATGAAAGAACTCCGAAAGTTCGTCGTCGATAAGAATGTGGACCTTGAGAACCGTGCGATCGTGACCCTCAAGGCAAATGGAGACGCTCCATATGGCCTTGTGGTGCAGATCCTGGATGAGCTCAATGCTGCAGAGCCGGAGATCATTCAGGGGCTTGGTCGCAACGGCATCAATGAGCGGAAGCGCAAGTTTACCGTTGCACCGTATACCCCTGAAGACGAAGAAAAGGTGGCAGGACTATGACGACCATCGCAGCCACGAACCCGGCGGCCGCAGTTCAGTACGGTGCTGCTGCGTTCAAGAAGATCATTGAACTGAACACGCGGAAAGCCTTCTACACAACGATGGCGCTTCTGCTGCTATTGGCACTGTTCAACTTTACCTACCCTCTGATCGAATCATGGCTATTTCCGCCGCCCAATGTGGTGAAGGTGAAGCTGGCGAAGGTGGACCTTCTGGCGTTGCCACCGCCGCCGTCTAGCGCGGAAGCTCCGCCTCCTCCGCCACCAACGGCCGTTCCTCCGGCTTCTGGTCCGGCAGCTCGTGCCGGTACTCCGGTGGCCGTTCCCGACGCCATGATCGCAGAAGATGTCAAGGACTTCGCGAACATCGACGAGATCAATCGTGCTTCTGCCGTAGGGGGAGATGGTGTGGACTTTGGTGGGTTCAGTGACAACATCGGGGTGAACACCGATATCAACATCAAGACACGAGAAGCCGATCCGGATATCGACGAGTTCGTTGCCGTTGAAAAGGAACCAGACTTCGACTATGCCGATCTTCAACGACGGGTGAAGTACCCGGACATGGCTCGTCGTAACGGTATCGAAGGTACCGTCTTCGTTGGCGCCTTGGTTGGAAAGGACGGCCGGGTAGAGAAAACGCAGATCATCAGTAGTGACAACGAGATCCTGAACAACGCGGCGATCGCTGCTGTGAAGGAGACCGTCTTCACTCCGGCTATTCAGAACGGCAATCCTGTTCGACTCTGGGTCCGGATCCCGATCGCGTTCAAGTTGCGATAACGTTCCATGCATTGGATCAACATTCTGGCGCGGTCCCTCGTCGTCGTGTTCGGCGTTGGGATCGCGTTCGGCGTTTCACCGTTTGACCAAGCCCCGTCACCGTTCCACGAAGTGTTCGGGTCAGTCGTCGTACTATTCGGGCTGTATCGACTGATCCACTATTTCCAGGTTCGTAGACGAACCATCAACCTGTGATGAGACTCTTGCACATCCTCTTGCTCGGCGTTGTACTTGCCACGGTGGTGTCGTGTACAACGAAGAGTGAGCGATCCGACGGGACGCCTGAAGACTACGAAACAGCGATCCGCGGTACGGTAGAGATCCATGTGGATGAAGAGATCCTGCCGCTTCTCCTGCCGGCAAAAGAGTTGTATGACGAGGCTCATCCGGACGCCCGCGTCACCTTGGTACCGAGATCGGCATTAGAGTTGGCAGATGACATGATCGAGCACCGCATCCGCGGTGCCGTGATGGCCCGTCAGTGGCTTCCGGCCGAGGATACCGCCGTACGAGATGATAGGGGAGGCGAGGGCTTCCCGACCACCATGATCGCCCGTGACGCGCTCGTGTTCTATGCAGCGATCGACTTTCCCCTGGATACCCTGAACGCCGACGACATTCGAACATGGATGGCCGGGGGAACAGTTGCAGCCGATGTGTACCCGCAGTTGAAGAAGCGACCCACGTTCGTTGTGCCCGGAATCGCCTCAAGTGTGTACGGCAACGTGATCAATCAGATCACGGGGGGAGTGCAACCGGCGAAGTTCGTGATGGCGGCTCTCCCTCATCGAGACTCGGTGAAGCAGGCCGTTCTTAGCGACCCAACACTGATCGGTATTGGTTACCTGTCCCAGTTCGTTCGAGACAGCTCCGTAAAGATGCTGCGTCTCAGTTATACTGATTCATCAGGATCCTACATCCGCCCTAAACCGGTGCATGCTTCCTACCTGATCATGGGGAAGTATCCCTTCCCGGTGCCGGTGAATGTGATCCTTAAGGACCGCGCTTCGCAGTACAGTCTACCGTCTGGCTTTGCCCTATTCATGGCACGTGACGGCAACGCCCAGCGAACCTTCTTTGATCTGGGTATCGAGCCCGGATATGCACGTATTGAACTTACCCTTCCAGAATGACCATCTCTGAACTTCACGATATGAAACGCCTCATCGTAGTCTGTTGCTGCCTGATCCTCGCGAGTGCCACTCATGCTATCGGGCAGTCGCATGCGTCCAAGGCAAAGGAAGCCGTTGGCGTAAGCGACTATCTGGAAGCTGTCAACCACATCCGTTCGGCGATCAAGGAATCCCCGAAGGATGAGGACGTACTGGCACTGGCAACGAAGATCTATTTCGAACTGGAGTTACTGGACAGTGCGATCCACTACGGAAGCCGGCTCTACGACATGGATGATGAGAACGAAGAGTTCGTTCGCGATTACGCGCTCGCGCTGACCCGTAATGGCCAAGCTGTCCAAGCGGCGCAGATCCTGCGAAAGCAGGAAAAGGAGCAGCCTAGCGTAGAAACGTCGTTGTACTTAGTGAACGCTCTCCTCGAAGCCGATTCGGTTCAAGCGGCAGAGCTGGTGGCCGCCACCGCGAAAAAGAAGTACCCTGAGAGCCCGGACACCTACCTCTCGCTCGGACTTCTGTATTTCAACTACAAGCCACAACCCGTATACGAACTGGCCGTCCAGAATTTTGAGAAGGCCATTCAGTTGGACGAGAATATCGTCCGAGCACACTTCGGTCTTGCCGAGTGCTATTGGAAGATGGCCAACCGTGAATCCGACAATGAATTGGCACAAGAGCTCTTCAAGCGTTCGCTCGTGGAATGGAACTCTGTTGGCCGACTCGACCCGCGGAATGCCCGCGCCTGGTTCGAGCAGGGAAAGATCTATTACCTGGCTGGCAAGTATCTCGACGCTGTCAAGGCCCTTCAGCGGTATCGTGAGTTGCGGCCGGTCGGCACAGGTCTTCCGATCGCTTCGTGGTATCTGGGCAAGTCGTACTACGAGCTCCAAGCCTGCGACTCGGCAAAGACCCATCTGGACAACGCGGCCGCCGAGATCGACTCTCTCAAGCCGCAGGCCACCCTTATGATGGCGCGGTGTTCCTTCCTATCACGAAACTGGGCCGAGGCTGCCCAGAAGTATCAAACGGCCGTTCAGAGTGGCCAGAACACCCGTGCTTGGGAGACGACAGACGTCTGGTACTTTGGTGCTGCATTGGTTCTGGCCGGCGATACAGCCCGGGCCATTGCCGTGATGACCGAGGCAGCCGAACGAGATCCCAAACAATGTTCCTTCATGTTCCGGTTCGGACTCCTCCTACAGCAGAAACAGATGAGCGCCACGTCGAATCGGATCTTCCGGGCTCGCCTTGAGAACTGCCAGGACTCCCTCGACGGCCGGATCCATATGCTCATGGGCAACAACTTCTTTGCTGATAGTCTCGTGGACTCAGCCGTTGCGGCCTACCAGCGGTCACTGGCGATCGATCCGAATAATGGCTACGTCCAGACCCGGCTGGCTGAAACCTATGAAGTGAAAGGGGATGCAGCCCAAGCCAGAGCCCTGTACGGTCAGGTGATCGCAAATGGTGAACTGCCTGAAGCCTCGGCCGATGCCAAACGTGCGGCGATCTCGGCCATTTTGAAGGTGAACGCGATGGATTTTGACACCAAGGACTGGCCAGCCGTGGTTGAACGTTGCAAGCGTGGCCTTCAGATCGACGACCAGAACCGGTTCGTACGGCTGTATTTGGCCATCGCCTACCAAGGGCAGGGCGATACAGAGAACGCCTGCAAGTGGTACCGGCAGGTGCTCAAAGTGGACCCTGAGAACGCTACCGCGAAGAAAAATTTGGCGGCCTTGGGTTGTTGAGGTATGTAAATCAACAACTTAGCCCTATATTTGTGGTCTTGTGGAGCGTTCATTGCATCTGGGCCACGATCTTCGGATCGATATCGCCGGGTTGGAACATGGCTCTCGAGCCATTGATCACGAGGTAGAGCCTTCGGGGATCAAGGATCTGAGTGCCGAGTTCCTGCGTCCGATCCTGATCACCGGGTCGGTACGTAGGGTCAACCACCGGTTCTATCTCGATATCCGCATAGCCACCATCGCAGATCTCGTCTGTGACCGTTCGCTGGAGCCTTACACCGAGAGTGTTGATCGTCAGATCAGCGCGGTGTACGAGCTGAATGGCGAGCTGGCACAGGAGCAGCGAGGACAGGATCTAGCCGATGTCGACATCCGCGGGCTCTATCCGGATGCCCAATGGATCGATGTTTCGGAGGATGTTCGTCAAGAGTTGATGCTCGGCCTGCCAATGAAACGGATCGCACCACAATACCGAGAACAGTCGATCGAGCAGATCTTCCCGGACCTCACGGCAGGTGAAGTCGAACCGGACAGCCGGTGGGAGGCCCTAGAAAAGCTAAGAGGAAAACAGTCTTAACGGAGTTGATAAGGTCATGGCACATCCCAAGCGCCGTCATTCAAAGCAACGTGGTGCAAAACGTCGTACGCACTACAAAGCATCCGCACCTTCTGTGGTAAGCTGCCCGAATTGCAGCTCTGCCAAGCAACCGCACATCGTGTGCCATACCTGCGGGTATTACAACGGTCGGAAAGTGATCGACGTCGAGTGATCCATTCGAACCCTCCATGTTCACGGAAGGTGAATGGAGCGCATCACACCAACTAAGCAGCTACAACATCGTGTCCGCATCGCCGTGGACGCCATGGGGGGAGACTTTGCGCCTACGAACGAGGTGCAGGCCGTTCTGCGTGCTCTGGAAGATCCTCTGGTCGAGATCGTGGTGGTTGGCCGAACAGCCGAGATCACGGCAGCTTTCCCGGATCACACCATTCCGGATCGCGTGACCATCCTGCATGCAGACGACGTGATCAGCATGGCCGATGAACCGTCGTCGATCGTCAAGTCCCGCAAGGAGTCCTCGCTGTTCAAGGCCATGGATCTCATGCGCGAGGGTACGGTGGATGCAGTGATCTCGGCGGGGAATACCGGCGCTGTGATGGCCACGGCCACCATGCTCTGCGGCAGGCTTCCCGGCGTCAGCAGACCAACCATCGGTTCGTTCATGCCCTCCCAACGCGAGCGTCCGACGCTGGTGGTAGACGTTGGAGCGAACGTGGACAGCAAACCGCGGTTCCTGCATGACTTTGCCGTGATGGGAAGCGTCTACTATTCGCAGATCGTCGGAACGGACCGACCTACGGTTGGCCTACTCAGCGTTGGCGAAGAACGCGAGAAGGGCAATGCCGTCACCAAGGAAACCTATCCACTCCTTGAACAGGCACCGATCAATTTTGTTGGCAACGTGGAAGGACGTGACATCCTGAAAGGCACGGTCGATGTCGTGGTCTGCGACGGCTTCGAAGGCAACATCGTCTTGAAGTTCGCCGAGAGCGTCATTGGCTTCCTGAAGTTCCGCTTCAAGCGGTACGCCGAACAAAGCCCCTTTCATGCCATGTTGATCGGCGCATTCAAGCCTATCTTGAAACGGGTCCTGAGTGGCATGGATTACCAGGAGTACGGCGGAGTGCCGTTGCTCGGGATCAATGGCGTGGTGATCATCGGTCATGGATCGTCTACACCGATCGCCTTGGAGAACATGATCCGGCGAGCGGTGGACGTTGTTCGCCTGGACGTGAATGGAGAGATCAAGAACGCATTACAGCACGCATCATCGATCGGAACAGCAACCACATGAAGGCTACGATCACATCGATCGCGCATCACGTCCCTCCGGACGTATTCGACAACCACTGGTTCGAAGATCGCCTGGAAACCACCGATGAGTGGATCCGGACGCGAACCGGGATCACGGAACGCCACTTTGCCACAGAAGGGGGAGTTACGGATATCCTGGCTCCGGCAGCGTTAAAGGCTCTTGAACGCCGAGGTCTGGCCGCGACAGACGTGGATTGTCTGATCGTGGCAACCGTTACGCCCGACCGGGTGTTTCCGGCTTCGGCGGCCATCCTGCAGCGCAAGATCGGCGCCACCAATGCCTGGGGCTTCGACCTGGCCGCTGCCTGTTCGGGCTTCCTGTATTCGCTGGTCACGGCCGCCAAGCTGGTGGAATCCGGTGCTGTACGCAACGTGCTGCTGTGCAGTGGAGACAAGATGAGCGCCATCCTGGACTTCCAGGATCGCTCCACCAGCGTGTTGTTTGGTGATGGAGGGGGCTGTGTACTGATCGAACCGTCGGACGACGACGCGTACGGGATCCTGGACCACATCCTTCGCATGGATGGGGAAGGGGAAGCCTACCTGCACCAAAAGGCTGGTGGCAGCCTGAAACCACCAACCATCGAGTCGGTGACGAACCGGGAACACTACGTGTACCAGGAAGGCCAGACGGTCTTCAAATCCGCCGTCAAAGGCATGGCCGACGTTTCCTTCGAGATCATGGAGCGCAACAACCTCACCGCTGATGATGTGTCGTGGCTGGTACCGCATCAGGCCAACC
>JANJTN010000004.1 GCA_024711065.1 bacterium | reverse complement strand
GACCCGCTTCTCGATCTCTACAAGGATCGCCAGTACAACGCCAAAGCCGGCGGTGATCAACCAGCTGAGCGCCGACACCGGTGCGGTGTGGAAGATGTCCTGCATGAAGGGGGCGTATACGAACATCCCTTGCAGACCAAGCGTAATGGCGATCCCGACCCAGAGGTACGGATTGGTGCCGGTAGGTTCGCTTTTACGATGCAGCGACAACTGTCGGCAATTGAACAGGTAAAAGGCCTCCATCAGAACCAGACAGTTCGCGGCAGCCGTTCGGGCAACCGAAAGGCTGCCGCTGTTCTGTAGCTCGAGACTGAAGACCGAGAACACACCCATCAAGAGCATCGCGCCTACAGCGAACGTGCGAACGATGTATACGTTCCGGAGCAGAGGTGCTGATGGATCTCGCGGCCGCATCAGCATTACGTCGGTTCGCCCGGCCTCAAAGGCCAGAGGCATGCCGAGGATCACAGCCGTGATCATGTTCACCCAGAGCAACTGCACGGGAGCCACCGGAAGGTCCAGCCCAAGTGCAATGGCCGCCACGATCACCAGTCCCTCTCCGATGTTCGTGGGTAGGGACCAGACGATGAACTTGAGTAGGTTGCTGAAAACGACCCGTCCTTCACGCACAGCGTTCACGATGGTCACGAAGTTGTCGTCCGTCAGCACCATGTCGGCGGCATCCTTTGCCACATCGGTGCCACTGATCCCCATCGCAACGCCGATATCCGCCCGCCGAAGCGCAGGTGCATCGTTCACGCCGTCGCCCGTCATGGCCACCACCGCTCGGTCATGCTCCTGCAGCGAGGTCACCAACCGAAGCTTCTGCTCTGGAGACACGCGGGCAAACACGGCACCGGTCCGGACCGCTTCCGTAAAGGCATCGGCAGACATCTCGTCCAGGTCGGCGCCGGAGTAGGCCTGGAGAACACCGTGCTCGTCGGCCATACCCAGGTCTCGAGCGATCGCGCGCGCCGTTGCGATATGGTCGCCGGTGACCATCTTCACACGGATGCCGGCCGCTCGGCATTCAGCGATCGCTTCGCGGACCTCCGGACGAGGGGGATCGATCATGGCGGCCAAACCGCAGAACGTACAACCGCCCGACACCGCTTCGGCGCTCAGTTCGGTTGCGTTTACGCCTTCGCGCTTGACGGCAACGGCAAGTACTCGACGGCCCCGAGCACTCAGATCACCCATGGCCGACAGGAATCGGTCGGAATCGAACGGAACGCTTGCACCCGAGGCGTCCATGGCAGCATCACACATCCCAACCACATTCTCTACTGATCCCTTCACGGCGATGAATCGTGCATCTCCATCCTGGTGAAGAGTGGCCATGTATCGTGAGTCGGACGAGAACGGGATCACATCCACTTGCGGATACCGTTCCAGTAATTCGGCGCGTCGGGCCCCGGCCTTCATGGCCAGTACGACCAGCGCAGCCTCCGTGGGATCGCCGACGGCCTCCCAGCGATGCTCCCCCTGCTGAACGTCCGCCATGCCGCATAGTGCTCCGGCTCGCACCAGCCACACCAGACTCTGATCCACTGATGCCGCGCCGCCGGTAGGAATTCCTTCGATCGATCCCTGGGGATCGAAGCCGGATCCGGACACGGTGTATCGTCCCGCGTCCGTTACCACATCGGTAACGGTCATCTGATTCTGTGTGAGCGTACCCGTCTTGTCTGAACAGATCACGGTGGTACTCCCCAACGTCTCTACCGCAGGGAGCTGTCGGATGATCGCCTTGCGCTGCGCCAGGCGCGACACACCGATCGCCAGGATGATGGTCACCGCGGCAGGGAGACCTTCGGGGATCGCACCCACTGCCAACGCCACGGAGGCTAGCACCATGTCGTACACGGGCAGACCGCGAAGAAGGCCAACGCCGAACGTGATCACCGCCAGCGACACAATGCCCCAGAGCAGTGCAGTGCTGAACCGTGCGATCATCTTGGTGAGCGGCGTTGCCAGCACATCGGTGTTCTGCATCAGACGCGAGATCTGGCCGATCTCCGTAGCCGAAGACGTAGCCACCACCAAGCCTACTCCGGACCCATAGGTGATGGTGGTGCTCGCGTACAACATGCAGGTACGCTCGGCCAGTGGCGCGTTCGGAGCCACAGAGCGCGTGTGCTTCTCAACTGCTGTACTCTCGCCGGTGAGTGGCGCTTCATCGGCCAACAAGTCCCGAGATCGAATGATCCGCACGTCTGCCGGCACCCGATCACCGGCTTCCAGCTGTACAAGGTCGCCCTGGACCAGGCTGGCCGACGACACGCGATGCGCCGATCCGTCACGGATCACGGTAGCGGACGTGACCACGCTGGCATTGAGGGCCGTGAGTTCGCGAACGGCCTTGCCTTCCTGCACAAAGCCGATCAACGCATTCAAGAACACCACGCCGAGGATCACCGAAGCGTCCGCAAGGCCACCAAGAATGATCGTCACCAGCGCACTGATCAGCAGGATCACTACCAGCGGGGCCTTGAGTTGATCCAGAAACCGCAGTACAGCGGATCGCGGTTTGGATCGCGGCAAGGCGTTCGGGCCATCGCGTTCCAACCGCCGAGCTGCCTCGGACTCCGAAAGCCCATGCCGCGTGTCGGCAGCCAGGTGCGTCTCTACTTCGCCCGGTTCAAGAGCATGCCACGGATGATGTGTGGCGTCCATGATCAGCCTTCCAAGTGACTCACATGCAATGCGCCACTGCATACTAACTGGTGAACGGCATCCATGTCCACGTACAATACGCGATCCTCCTCGGCGAACGGCACGTGCTGGCGGATCACGGCGATCACCTCTTCAATGGGCTGGCTGGATCGAAGGGGGCGCAATAGGTCGATACCCTGTGCGGCACACAGTAATTCAATGGCCAGCACACGCTCCACGTTGTCTACGATCTCCCAGAGGTGACGTCCGGCGATGCTTCCCATGGAGTTGTGGTCTTCCTGATTGGCACTGGTCGGAATGCTGTCCACACTGGCCGGATGGGCCAATACCTTGTTCTCGCTCACCAATGCCGCGGCCGTGTATTGAGCGATCATCATCCCCGAGTTCAGTCCACCGTTCGGTGTCAGGAATCGTGGCAGGCCCCCTAACGCTGCGTTCACCAGCCGCTCCGTGCGCCGCTCGGAGATATTCGCAAGTTCAGCGGCTGCGATCCCCAGAAAATCCAGCGTGATGGCAAGGGGCTGACCATGGAAGTTCCCGCCCTCGATAGCCACATCATCATCGGCGAACACCAGCGGATTATCCGTGGCGGAATTCATCTCCCGCTCCACCACGCCGGCAACGTAGGTGAAGGCATCGCGCGAGGCGCCATGCACTTGCGGCATGCAGCGAAGCGAATAGGCGTCCTGCACACGGTCGTCGTTCTGCCGATGCGACTCGCGGATCCGGCTTCCGGCGAGGAGACTCCGAAGTCGCGCTGCTACGTGCTGCTGACCGGGGTGCGGACGTGCCGCGTGCAGCCGCGGATCGAAGGCGTTGTCGGTTCCCCGCAGAGCGTCCAGCGACATGGCACCAGCCACGTCGGCCAAGTCTGCAACGGCAAACAGCCGTGCCAATGAGAGTGCACCATAGGCCGTCATCATCTGCGTGCCGTTGATCAGGGCCAGGCCTTCCTTGGCGGCAAGACGTACAGGCTCCAGACCGTGTTCCTGCAGGACCTCGGCGGCCGGACGTCCACCAATGCGGCCACGACCGATCATGGCTAGAGCCAGATGCGACAGCGGCGCAAGGTCGCCACTGGACCCCACGCTGCCTTTCGATGGAATGTCGGGCACCAGACCGGCATTGATTATTCCGATCAACAGGTCCAGCGTCGACTCGCGGATCCCCGAAAGCCCCTTGGCCAGAGCATTCACGCGCAACACCATCATGGCGCGCACGATCTCGGCCGGCAGTAGGTCACCTGTGCCGGCCGAATGCGAGATGATCAGGTTCTCCTGCAGCTGCGCCGTGCGATCCTTGCTGATGAACACGTTGGCGAATTCGCCGAAGCCGGTGGTGAGTCCGTAGACCACACGCTCTTCATCGATCCATCGATCCACGGCGGCGCGGGACCGGCGCACCGCTTCGCGCGCTGCGTCGGACAGGCCGACCGTGGTGGAAGGGTTTTGGGCCACCGCCGCCAGATCGGCGATGGTGAGGGAGGATCCGTCGAGCACAAGGTGTTGCATAGAGGGTATCATCAGCGGCGCGTCGAAGCCCGCGCCAGACATTCGAACATTTCGGGAAGACGTTGCGACGCACGAACATACTCACCTTCGTTGCGCCGTTTCAGAGAGTACACGCGAACCCACGCTCGAAGTGAGGTTGCAGGCACAGCGTCGGTAGCACCGCTTGCCACCAGCAACACGGCAATGTCTGCGATCGGATTCCGGCGGGAAAGGGGCTTGCCAACGATCCCGCTGATACGGGCAAGCGCTGCTTGAGCGGCAGCATCTCGATCGCCATCGTGATGCTGCAGCGTCCACCGGGCTACCACATCGCTCAAAGCATCCACATTGATCCGCGGCTGATGCACGAAGCCGGGAACGGTCCATCGCATGGTCGACTCTGCCAGGGTCTCCAGCGTGGAGGCCGACGTCCGATAGGTTCTGTCTCCAGCGATACTCGCTGCCTCGGTGCGGGCCAGCGATGCCAGACGTCGCTCGATGGGTCGAAATCCAAGACGGTAGTAGAACCAAAAGGCTCCACTGGCGATCCCATCCTCGTTGCCATAGCCGATCTGGTAGGGGTCCACCGTAAAGGACGTAGATCCGAACTCATGGTGGTAGAGCCGCAACAGGTCTGCCACGATCACCGCAGATTCTCCACCACGAAATGGCGGAAAGACGTTCACTCCAAAACCGGATTCGGAGCCCAACAGCCAGCCGCCGCCGTAAGCGATCGGGATCCCGTTCTTGAAGGCCATAAAGCCGATGTAGGACTGCAGGACCATCTTCATAGACGGCTGCATCGGGTACAAGGCGATCGTCATGCCCCGCCCGAGATCGTGATACGAGACCTCGGCGATGTTGGCATACGTCGAAGGATCGGTCTCGCGGTCCAGCTGGGCCAGTACGGCCCGGCTGAGCTCGACCAGTTCGGTCCGCTCCTCCATCGAGATCCTGATCCGTCTGGGAGGGGGCTCGGTAAATCGCTGACGCAGATCCACGTGTTTGAGCAGCGGGGCGTGATGTACGAACACCGACCTCCGTGGAGCCCGTCCCGTTGTGATCGACGGGTCTTCGGGCCGCGTTCTCCAACTGGACTGCAGTTCAAATCGAGCAAAGGCGTCCTCTTGCTCAGCCGTGGTACCCGGCATGCGGGCCGCGGCGGCGAGGATCCACGAGTACAGACGGTGCGTGTTCGGTGGTTGGCCCGCAACAGCAGCTGTCCAGGTTGCCCACTCATAACGTCCATCATGCAACAGCTCGCGCTCCAACGGGTCGAGCCGGTGGCTGAGCATCCGGGTAACCACCGCTTCGTCCACCCCACCGTCCACCATGGCGACCGCTGGACCAAACCGCTGCAGCAGCCAGGCATTCAGATAGAGACTGAAACCGGCACGCACCTCGGCACCGGCGATCCCGCTGTTGCGAAATCGGCTGGGGGCAGTTTCGCTGCTGTGGTGCACATGTTGTGCAACGCGACGCAGTTCACTCTGTGTGTGGTCGAACAGCTCGTGCGACGGCGGATAGGCAGCCGTGAACAGGAGGTCGTCGTGGTATAGCCGAACAACCGAAGGACGGTCCAATGAAGGGTGCGTCGGCCTCGTGATGCCGCGCCGTTTCACGATCGCTTGCGGCTTGGATGCTCAAAGTCGTGCAGCCACTGTCCGAGATCCGCATGCGGGTCCAGGCCCAGCTTTGTTCGGATGCTCTGCCGGTGTTTTTCGACGGCACGCCGACTCACGAACATCAGCTCGGCAGCTTGTGCCGGCGACAGGCCGGCCCGGAGATACGAACAGACCAGCAACTCCGTGCGCGTGAGGGCAGGATACTGCCGGTGCAGGCGCCGCATCAGAGCGCTGGCAACCTTGTTCACATTCTGCTCGATCTCGGTAAGTCGGTCGAATCCACGGATCTGGGCCCGGATCTCTCCGGGCAACCGGGCCAGTCGGTCTCGCACCACGTCCGGATCCCGGGCACTCCGCAGTGCGTCCAGCTCCTTGGCGAGGAATTCCAGGAACTCCCGCTTGCGCTCCAGATGCAGCACCAGGATCAGCCGCTCATCGGTACTCTCTTCCATCATGCACCCTTACCCGAAGTGGATGAGGGGCCGGTCAGGAAAGCACTCCAGTTGTACTCTTTCGGGACGGCCCGACCTTGCGTGGCAAGGTCGATCAGAAAGGTGGCCGTGCGGTCCAGCACCCATTCAAAATTCTCTTCCTGGACCGAGGTGCGCTCGGCATCCGGAGCGGGGTTCATGTAATCGATGGCGTACGGGATCCCGTCGCGTACGGCGAACTCGATCGTGTTGAAGTCGTAGCCAAGGATGTTGCAGATCTTCAGACACAGTTCCGTGAGCTGCTTGGTCATCGCCGGCGTCGGTGCGAAGCCGGCTTTGTATCGCAGGTGATGCGGATTGCGCGGCTCGTAGGGCATGATGTGCACATACTTCCGTCCGATACAGTAGCAGCGGTAGTACTCGGTGAAGTTGATGTCCTCCTGAAGGGTCATCACGATGTCGCCCGTCTCGCTGTAGTGCTCAAAGAACTCGTCGATCGAGTTGATCTTGTACACGTGTTTCCAGCCCCCTCCATCGAAGGGCTTCAGCCAGGACGGGAAGCCTACGTAGTCGAAGAGCTCCTGCCAGTTCAACGGATAGAGCAAGTTGCGGAAGCTCTCGGCCGTGGTATCCGGGGGGTGCTGTTTGCTTGGGAGCAGGACGGTCTTGGGGACCGGGATGCCGGCTTTCTGGGCCACGGCGTAGTTGAAGAACTTGTCGTCGGCGCTCCACCAGAACGGATTGTTCACTACTCGCACGCCATTCAGTGCGGCCACCTTGAGCATGGCTCGGTAGAACGGCACATCCTGCGAGATGCGATCCAGGATCACATCATATTCGAACAGGTCGTCCAGCGTGATCCCGCCGATCTGCACGAATTCCGCCGCCACATCGGCGTCGCGACTATTGATCTCCTCGACCAATGCCGGTGGGAACGACTGTTCCATGCCGAACAACAACCCGATCTTCTTCATGTCGCCCTCAGTGAATTGCGTAGTGGTGATGCCCCTCCCGACAACGAATATAGGGGGCTATGGCGAGTTGATGTGGATAACTCTAATGCCATGGTCGGGGTCGAAGCGTGCGTACGTGACTTCGGAGCCGAGCCAGTGTCCGAGGTTCACATAGATCCCGTCCGTCGTTCGCTCTTCGGTGGCATGGTGTCGGTGGCCCATCACTACCACATCGTATCCATTCCGCAGACGGTCCAGTGCAAAGGCACGCAGTCCATCTTCCGGACCATAATCCTTGTCGCTGGTGTAGTCTCTGCTACCGTGTGAGGTTCGAGAGGCCAGTGTGATACCCACGTCGGGATGCAGGGCGCGATACAGCCATTGAGCAACGGGATTGCGCAGCACACTTCGCAGGACCAGGTATCCCCGATCGTTGGCCGCTTTGCCATCGCCGTGACTGACGTAGAACCGTGTGGTTCCAATGGTCACATCCAGATCTCCACGTTCGACCTCGATCCCGAGCTCGTCATGAAAATATGTGGCGTGGCCAAAGTCGTGGTTGCCCATCAGATAGGTAATGGGCATTCCCGCGTCGCGCAGGTCGTGCAAAGCTGCCAGCGTCCGCACGAACTGTCGGGGAATGGCCGTTCGATAATCGAACCAGTAGTCGAACAGGTCGCCAACGATGAACAGGTGTCCGCACGTGGGTGGCAGGCTCCGCAGTAATTCCACGAGTCGTGTTTCGCGTTGCCGGTCGGTCTGCCGGTCTCCAAAACCCAGGTGAACGTCCGAAATGAATACCACATCCTTGCCGGACGGCAGATCCACGGACATACGGCGAAGGGAGACCACGGGGTCGAACATGACCGAAAGATAACGCCGGGAACCGCGGGGTCGGCTATCTTTGCCCCTCACAAGCCCCGTACCAAACTGCGATGCCTCAAAGCGCCACAACCCGCAAACGCGTCACCACCCTGCGTCTGATCGAGATGATGCAGCAGGGTACGCCTATTGCTGCGCTTACAGCGTACGATGCCCTGACGGCCGGGATCTTTGACCGCGCCGGCATCGATGTGCTGCTGGTTGGAGACTCTGTTGGAAACGTTGTGCAGGGGCACGACACCACCATCCCGGTGACCCTTGAACAGATGATCTATCACACCCAGGCTGTGGTGCGCGCCGTGGACCGAGCCATGGTGGTAACCGATATGCCCTTCATGACCTACCAGGCCTCTCCTCGGGAGGCGTTCCGCAATGCCGGACGCCTGATGAAGGAAGCCGGTTCGGGCGCGGTCAAGCTGGAAGGGGGCGAACGCGTGGTGGATGCCGTAAAGCTGATGACCGAGAACGGCATTCCGGTGATGGGACATCTGGGTCTGACCCCGCAGAGCATTCACCAATTCGGTTCGTATCGCGAGCGTGGTTCTTCGGCTGATGAGGCCGATCAGATCAAGCGTGATGCCGAAGCACTTCAGAATGCCGGTGCATTCGCGATCGTCCTGGAGAAGGTGCCCGCCGACCTCGCAGCAGAGGTAACGGCCATGGTGGATATTCCAACGATCGGCATCGGCGCCGGATCCGGATGCGACGGCCAGATCCTGGTGTGGGCCGACATGTTGGGCATGACCACGGAATTCCGCCCGCGCTTCGTGCGGCGATACGCCGAACTCGCAGAGCTGATGACCTCGGCGGTTGGGACCTACGTGCAGGACGTCCGCAGTCGGTCCTTCCCGACCGACGAGGAGAGCTATTGATGCGGCGGAGTATCGTGCGTTCGGCGATCGCTGCTGCCGCTGCTACCCTGTCGGTGGCAGGGTGTTCGGACACACCAACGGTGACCGATCCGAACACGATCGTCTTTCCGGACTCGCTGGTCAGCTACCGCGCACACGTAGACCCGTTCCTGACGCTGCGTTGCGGCGGGCCGTGCCACGCCGCTCCGGACCCCGTTGGCGGGATCGATCTGACGGTGTATCAGAACCTCTTCTTTGACCGACCTAATCTGGTGGTTGCGGGCTTGCCCGACGAGTCCCTACTTTGCCAGGTCCTCGAACGTCTGATCGGCCATCCGGCCGGTAACCTTGAAACCATCCCCTCGAACCAGGTCACCGGCATTCGAACCTGGGTTCGTGAGGGGGCGTTGAATAACTGACCATGATCGCGATGCTCTCACAGACCGACAAAGGATCACTCATGCGACCGCTCTACGCGTTTCTCGTAACCGCCATTGCTGCCGCCACTCTGATGGGCGGATGTGCCCGCAAAGCCACGCCAACGCCGATCGAAGGCCTGGAACTCAAAAAGGACGACGTCACCGGTTTCGAGATCAAGGTGCCTACCAACTGGCGCATCCAGGTGGTGCCGGGCGAATTGGTGATCGCCGTCTCCAACTCCGGCGCCGGACGCCGGTTCCTGACCTTCAAGGAAGGCGACGGAGGAGCCAAGATCGAGCTCCGGGCGATCCGTGTGGACAGTGTCCGCGTGCTGGATACCCTGATCAAGAACAGCAAGCTGGAGTTCGAGGATGGCCTGGATCGTTATGAACTTACCGATGTCACGCTGGGTGGACAGCAAGCCAAGAAGCTGGCTGTGGCCTTCGACCAGGAGGATGGTGAGTATCGTTCGGAAATGTATTTCGCCGAGCAGGATTCGGTGATCACGATCGTCACGCTGGCCTCGTTCGGAAACAACTTCAACGACTACTCCAAGGAGTTCGAAGAGATCCTGGCGTCGGTGAAGCTTGCCAAGCGCCCGGTAGAGCGTCCGAAGGTGGACACCACAACGCCAACCGGACCGGAGCCCCCTTCGGATACCCTGGTTCCGTATAGCGGCAAGTTCTTTGCGATGAAGATCCCGAGCAACTTCGAAGGCCAGAAGGCCGAAGGATCGGGTCTGGGCTCAGTGAACATCGTGGGATCGCGTCTGGACTGTAACATTCAAGTGGACGTGTTCGACGCTGCCAAGCAGAAGAATCTGGACAAGATCATCGATCAGAACAAAGGCAACTACGGTGGCCAGGCTGCCACGGCCACAACGCTTGCCGGTGCCAAAGCCAAGTACTTCTCGTACAATCCAACGGCGAACATCTCCAGCCGGGCCTATTTCTGCCTGAGCGGCGACAAGCTGTTCCGGATCACGGTGAACTGGTACAAGCCGGAGCAATCCGTGTACCTGCCGATCTTCGAAAAATGTCTGGCCTCGGTAACCTTCAAGTAAGGTGCCTGTTGATAGACGGCGTCACGAACGGCGGCCATGGTGGTCGCCGTTTTGTGTACACGACCCATCGTGTGTTTCACCACAGTTTTGGATCACGTCCGCGATACACATGCGCACCCTCACCTCTTCGCTGATGCTGTTGATCGCCGTGCTGGCTCTGGCTGCCCCACCGACGAAGGCCACGCCACAGATCGCTTTGTTAAGCGGAAACCGGTGCGTGAATTGCCACGTTGCGCCCGCCGGAGGTGGAATGCGGAACGATCTTGGCTGGTTCAGTTGGTACGACGTAGGGATCATCCCACGGGAAAGCGACGCACTGTCCTGGCTGTATCCCGAAGATGAAAGCAATCAGTTCTTCGACGACATGGTCTCCTTCGGCATGGACCTTCGGGTGCAGAGTACGCGTTCGTTCACCTCGCCGGATGCCAAGCGGGCAACGTTCCCCATGCAGGCAACGCTGTATGGTTCATTTCGTCCCGTCAAAGCCATGACGCTGGAAGGACAGTTCAACGTAGCCTCTCTGCGCACGGCACCGAACTCGGACGTGCGGATACGATTCCCGGGACAACGCATGGGATTGTTCAGTGCGATCCTCGCCCCCGATCCGGATCTTCCGTCGGTACGCCTTGGCTTGTTCCGTCCGGCCATCGGCATCCGATACGACGACCACACCATGTTCGCCTACTCGTATGTGACCTCCACCACGCGGCGGAACTATCTCGGACCGGACTGGGGTGAATGGGGCTCGGAACTGACGTGGGAATCGAAGCAATGGCTTACGGTCAACCTCGGCATCTTCGGTTCGGAAGGCCTGTCGCAGGTCCGTCTCTCCGACGGCCTCAACGAGGTCTCCGCTGTATCCGGCAACACCCCCACCGTAACTGCCCGTGCCGTATTCTGGCCCAAGGCATTTGAGGACCTGTACAATGGCTACATCGGCGGTTCTGTACTGGTGAACAACGACTACCGGATGGTCTCCACGTTTCTCGGTATCGGGATCACCGATTATCTCTACCTGATGGCGGATCTGACGCAGGTAAGCAAGGACAACGTGTCGCGTTCTACCAATGTGACCACGGAGTTGGGCTGGAGTATCTGGGACCCCCTCATCGTGTATGCGCGCTATGAGGTCGGTAACACTTCCTTCGAACAGTTGTCTGATGACGTGTCTGCCCGGTCCGTGATCTTCGGCTCGCAGATCTTTGTGATGCCGTATGTGGAGCTCCGTCCGGAGTACCGGATCTGGGATACGGATCTGCCCGGCACCACCAGCCGGTGGAACGTGCAACTGCACATTTTCTATTGAACGAAAGTTGTCCATGCTCTGGAAACTCGTGATCGTCGCTGCCGCCGCTGCCATCCTGATCGGTGGAGCCCTGTGGGTGGCCGACGGAACGCACATTTACACCAAGGATCGTGAAAAGGTGGTGACCACCTCGCACGATCCGATCTTCGGAACCGAGGTCGAGGAAGTGACCTGGGTCGAGAACTTCCAGTATGGTCTGTTCCCGGATCATGCCCATATCTCCCATCTGCATCGCTCCTATGCGTTCATTTTGGGTCTTGGAGGCGGTGTCATTCTGGTCTCGCTGTTCATGCTTCGCCGTGCACGGAGGACCGCCTGATGCAGCACGTTGATCCCAGCGAGACGCACAGCCGACGCCGCTTCCTGCATCAGGCGGCTTCGTCCATTGGCCTGGTTCTGGCTGCGCCCGTGATCACCTCGATCATCGCTGCGTGCGAAACGGACGAGACCACGGGGCCCACCGGAAAACAGTACACGGTACAGATCAGCGATCATCCGGAACTCGCAGTCATTGGCGGCATCACGTCCATCGTGGTGGGCGATCTGAACAACAAGAATCCCGTCTTTGTCTCGCGCGTGGCCGTAGAGGCGTTCGCCGTATTCTCTACCACCTGCACACATCAGGGATGCCAGGTTGCGCTACCCGAGCCCCCTACCTTTGTGAACTGTCATTGCCCGTGCCACGGCGCTGAGTATTCCCCGGAAGACGGTTCCGTGCGCCAACAGCCCTTTGGCGGAACGGCCACCGACCTGCCACGCTTCAGTTCGACCTACAACTCCAGCACCACCATCCTGACCATCAACGGATGACGCAGACCGTTCCGACGGCACTGCATGCTGCCATTCATGCGGCGTACACGGCCGTAACAACCCACGGCAAACATCTCTCTTCGGCGTTGGAGGATCTCTTCCGCCAGGTACAGCCCGACGAGCCCACCGCCCTATTGATCCGCACCACGCTCACACGAGCCGTACGCTTCGGCGATCTGCAAGGGGCTCTGGACGGCACACGCGATCCTGGAACCGGCAGTCATCACCTGTGGCTTCCGGATTGGTTGCACCAACGGCTGGCCACGTCACTCGGCGATCGCTTGGCGGGGTTTCTCGATCGCTCAGCAGCCGAGGCCCCCGTGGTGATCCGCGTGAATACGCTACGAACCACCGTCGAAGCGTGCTGCGCCGAACTAGCCCCCTTCCAGCCGGAACCGCTGGAGGCCGAAGCTGTGCGCATCGGACGTCCGTTCGGACTGTTCCGTTCGGAAGCGTTCCAACGCGGGTGGTTCGAGCAGCAGGACGCTACGTCGCAGCGCGTGTCTCGCACGCTGGCTCCCGAGCCCGGCATGCGCGTCGTGGATTCCTGTGCCGGGGCTGGCGGAAAGAGTCTGCACCTTGCAGCACTCATGCAGAATCGAGGCCGGATCCTGTCTCTGGATGTGGTACCGGAGAAGCTCGAAGCTACACGCAAACGTGCAGCTCGCGCCGGAGCCGACATCATCGAGACCCGACTGATCGACACCACCAAGGTGGTCAAGCGCATGGCCGAAACGGCCGACCGCGTGCTGATCGACGCGCCCTGCAGCGGCACCGGCGTCTTGCGGCGCAACCCGGACATTCCATGGCATCTCTCGGAAGGGGGCTTGCAGGAACTGCTCGAAACACAGCGCAGCATTCTCCGGCTGCATAGCCGACTTCTCAAGCCGGGTGGACGCCTGGTGTACGCCACCTGCAGTGTGTTGAACGAAGAAGGCCCGGACCAGGTCCGAGCCTTCATCGAAGAGCAGCCCGAATTCGTGCTCGTGGATTCGTGGTCCACGCTTCCCGGAGAGCAAGACGGCGATGGCTTCTACGCCGCCGTGCTTACGAGATCAGGTGCTTCATAAGCTTGCGTTTGGCAACCGGCAGGATCGTGGCATCGAACGGGAAATCCAGGTCGGTATCCACAAGATAGGTGGCCGGGTTCGGCAGATCACGATGCCGTTCGATCAGTTGCAGTTTCACGTCTTCCGGAGCCATGATCACAGCATCAATGGTGCGAGATTCGATCTCGACGGTCTTCAAGGCTCGGTACTTGTCGTCCTTATCCGAAAAGATGGACATTTCGTACCGCAGCACGTGAAGCACCGCATCCCGCCGATCGGCCACAAAGGCATAGCCTTCGTCTCGATAGATCGGCATGATCCCTACCACGTTGATGCTCAGGTTGGCATCCACAAAATCGAACATGGCCACGCCTTCTTCCGTGATCTTCTTGAGGCTGGGAAGCGCCCAGTCGATCAACTCGAACATCTGCTGGATCTGCCCGGGATCGGCCGGGGTGGTTTCGAACTGCAGCGACTTGTGTTCGAAGTCCACGCCGGTAAGCTTGCGCGGCAAAACCGTGGCATACTGTTCGCGGTTGTCGCGCACTGTTTCCAGGACGGACGCGAGTTCGATCAGATCACCGAGGCCGGGATACAATCGACTGCGGTGAAACTCCCTGGCCGCCGACTCCAATGCGGCCATGATCCGATAGCGAGCACCTTCCGGGTCGGTCGCTCCTGTGGTGAACATCTCAAGATCGGGCAACTGCATCAGGACCTCCCATGCTGCTGTGAATGTTCAATGACCCCACCATCGAGATAACAACAACTTCCCCAAGTTTGTTACTGTTCTTGTCCACATGAACCATCCACTCGTCATCTTCGACGGCGTCTGCAACCTGTGCAATGCCACGGTCGACTTCCTGATCCGACACGATCGAACCGGGACGTTGCACTTTGGGGCATTCCAGGATGCCGTACCGGCCGCCATTCTCCAACGTCACGGTGTGATGGGACCTCCAACAACGGTCTATTTCGTGGAAGGCGACCGGCTCTACATCGAGTCCGACGCCATCCTTCGCCTGCTCCGATACCTGGGTCCGGGCTGGCAGATCCTCCGCATTGGGCGCGTGATACCCAGCCCCCTTCGAGACCGATTCTACCAGTGGGTTTCCCGAAATCGCTACCGGTGGTTCGGCAAAAAGGACACCTGCCGGGTGCCTACACAAGAGGAGCGGGAGCGGTTTGTGTAAGGTTACGCGGGTGCATGGTGGTGACGGAGTACTAGCGAAGTACACTCAGACGTTCAGTAGTGATCCCGTCAGATGATTGAACCATCACAATCACCATGCCTGCCGGATATGTGCTCACGTCCAATTCGACTTCTGTACTTGGCGTACCAATATTGACCTCAGCAACAATGCTACCCATCAAGGAGACTACCCTAACCGAGCTGATGAGCTTGTCGCTATGGATCACAAAGTGAGTTGACGCCGGATTTGGGTGGAGAGAAACGCCAAGCTGCTGAGCTGGTGTATCGCCTACCGACACCGCTTCGAACCCTCCGAACATGGACGCGGTAGAATCTGCCGAGAGAACCAGAAGCCAATCGTTACTATTTGACACCACGACTTTTACTGGTCGTTTGCTAAAAGGGATGCGCAGTACCTCTGAGCTTGTAGAGATGTTCACGAGTTTGAGATGCGAGCCGTCCCAGCAGAACACTTCGTCGGACTCCACTGTTGACGGTACTGGGTCATGGTAACGACCAAGGCCGACTACGCCCTCGAAATCGCCCGTCGCGCCCGTCACAACCCGCAGACCGTCAGTATCGGAGATCACGATGCGCCCATTGCCGATCGGAGATGCTGACGCCTTCCAAGGACCACCTACTACCGTGAGGTTGCGTGAGTCATCTACCCACGACGCTTGAAGCAACCAGCAACTATCGACGTCACCTGACTCTGTGTAAGTCGACACAACAAGAAGAGTCCCGTCGGCGGTAGAGGTCGTTTGACGTTGCCACGAGTGCTCCGTTCTGAGGCTAAACTCGAAGATCGCTGAGTTGCCGTCGGGGGAATCGATCAGCGCTAGATCGCACGGGACACCGCGCTTGATCACACCTACAACATCCATATAGTTGGTGTAGTGTGATGCATACGACAACACCAAGGCGATAGCGGTGGTATCACCCCAGAATCCGATGGCATCGATCTGAAGCACACCTCCCTGAGCTCCGTTGCCACTGCTCGAAGTTGTTCTCCTAACGGCACATACTGGATCCTCGACGTTCAGGTCGACGATGTACATCGACGAGCCTGTAGAAGCAACAATCAACTCCTGGCTTCGATTGGCAATGATCCGCTCTGCGCCGGATCGCGCTGCCTCGGAGAGCTGTTGCACTTCATCAACGTAATCACCGGTAGCCACTCCGATGAAGTACGGTGGCAGGGTCGGCGGGCAGATGATCAGTCGACCATCAGAGAGCTGGGCAGCATCCATCGCCGGCTTCGTCCACAACAGGGAAGGCTGGGCGTACAAACAAGTGGATACACACAACAAGGCAAGAGTGAGGATCACTGTACGCATTGGCTGGATCAGAACTGTTACAGAAACAACGCTTCGACTGTTTGCATCACGTCTGCTCTACCAAACGATTGCCTCAGCACCGATAGTCAACACCCGCTGAGCCAGAAAATATACCGGGTCGACGGTTATAAGTGACGAAAATGCATGGTGTTAGGAGTCTACGGCATGATGTACGACCTCACCACTACATTGTCAGGATGGCGGCTTGACCCGGCTATGGTGCAATCCTGCGAATTCGTATATTTGCGGTCACCCCAAATCCAGACTTGGAGTAGAGAGATCCATGAGCACCTATATCGTTAACCCGGTCGTTGTCCGGATGCAAGAGTCGGCAAAAGGTTCGATCTACGAATCGATCGTTGCCATGGGCCTACGGGCACGTCAGGTGAACGACCAGATCAAGGTTCAGATCACCGAGCGGCTGGCCGATGTGATCACGGATGGCGACGAGACCGAAGGTCCGAACGCCGATCAGATCGCGATCAGCAAGGAGTTCGATCGGATCGCCAAGCCTACCTTCATCGCCATGAGGGAGATGCTGGACGGCAAGATCGATCGCAAGATCGAAGCTTCCCCCGAGGAGTGATCCCACACCCGGGCTCTCCTGGGACCATGCAGATTTCAAAGCCATCCGGTCCTTCCGTGATGGCTTTTCCTTTTCAGCCCACAGCAACAGCTCACAGCAACAGCTCACAGCTCACAGCCCACAGCTCACAGCCCACAGCAACAGCCAACAGCAACAGCCAACAGCTCACATGAACATCCTCCTCGGCATTACCGGAAGCGTCTCGGCGTACAAAACGCCCTGGCTGGTGCGCGACCTGCGCCGGGCCGGGCATGAGGTGCGCGTGGTGATGACGCCGTCGGCACGAGAGTTCGTGGCCCCACTCGCCTTGGAGGCCACATCGCTGCATCCGGTGATCATCGATCCGTATGCCGCCGACATTCAGGAAGGGGGCTCGTGGCACGTGCACCTTGGCCGCTGGGCCGAGGTGATGCTGATCGCTCCGTGCAGCGCTACCACCTTGGCTCGATTGGCGAGCGGACTGTGCGACACGGCGTTGATGACCGTTGTCTGCTCTCGTCCGGCACAGACACCTCTGATCGTGTCCCCTGCCATGGACACCGACATGTGGAATCAGCCGTCGGTGCAGCGGAACGTAGCCCAGCTCCTGGACGATGGCGTGATCGTGATCCCACCGGCCGAAGGGGAGCTGGCATCCGGCCTTACCGGCAAAGGCCGCCTTCCCGAATTGGACCAGATCGTTTCTGTTGTGAACCAACACACCCTCTCACCCTCCCACGCTGAAACCCTCACACCCTCACACCCGGATCCGCGCACTGGCACGCTTGCCGGCTGTCGGATCCTGATCACCGCAGGTCCGACCCACGAACCGATCGATGCCGTACGCTCCATCGTGAACCACTCGTCGGGCACCATGGGCTTTGCCCTGGCCGAAGCCGCGTGCGACCGCGGCATGCTGGTAACGCTGATCGCCGGACCGGTGTCGCTGCCAACCCCGCACGGCGTTGACCGCGTGGACGTGACCACGGCCGAACAGATGCATCAGGCTGTGCACCAGCGTGCCAATGCCGATGTGGTGGTGATGGCTGCGGCCGTTGCCGACTACACACCTGCTTCCCCTGCTGAAGGCAAGATCAAGAAGACCGAAACCGACAGCGAACTCCGACTTGACCTGAAACGCACTACCGACATTCTGGCTGAACTGGGCGCTCACAAGCGCGCTGGCCAGATCGTGGTCGGGTTCGCACTGGAATACACCAACGTGATCGACTACGCCACAGATAAACTGCATCGCAAGAATGCCGACATGATCATCGCCAATCAGGCAGGCACACCCAACAGCGGGTTCGGTGGATCGATGAACACGATCACGCTGATCACGGCCGACGCCGAACCAGCCCCCTTCCCCCCAATGTCCAAACGTGCCTGTGCCGAAGTGATC
>JANJTN010000205.1 GCA_024711065.1 bacterium | reverse complement strand
CGTCCACCCCCATTCATCGTCGGTCAGATCGGCAAAGGCATGGGTGCGCGCCACCTCCTTGCGCAGGACGTCGGCATCGAAGCCGTCGCCGCAGGCCAGGGTCACCAGCCATTGCGACAACACGTCGATCGGCTTGTGGTACGGGCGGCGGTCCTCCATCACTCCATCAGCGATGGCCTGGCGCATGGCCGCGCCTTCGACGATCTCCAGAGCATGGGTGGGGAGAAACGCGATCCGGCTGGTAGCCGTGGGTTGATGTCCACTTCGCCCGGCCCGTTGCAGGAAACGCGCGATCCCCTTGGGTGAACCCACCTGGATCACCGAATCGACGGGGGCGAAGTCTACGCCCAGGTCTAGCGAAGACGTACAGAACACCACGCGCAGACGCCCGTCCTTGATGGCGGCCTCCACCCACGAGCGCACGTCGGCATCCAGCGAGCCGTGGTGCAAGGCCATGGTACCGGCGTACTCCGGAAAGCGGTCCAGGAACTGCTGATACCAGATCTCGGCCTGGGAGCGCGTGTTAGTGAACACCAACGTGCTCTGACTGTTGCGGATCACCTTCTCCGCGTCGTCGAGCATGCGGATCCCCAGATGTCCGGTCCACGGATACCGCTCGATGGTCTTGGGCATCAGAGTGGTCATCTTCAGCTTCTTGCGGTTGCGGGCCTTGATGATCACGGCATCTTCAGTGCGATCTCCCAGAAGCACCGTCATGGCTTCGTCCAGATTGCCGATCGTGGCCGAGATCCCCCACATCACGGCCGTCGGTGAAAGCGCCATGATCCGTGCGATGGCCAGCTCGGTCTGCACGCCGCGCTTGCTGCCCACCAACTCATGCCACTCGTCTACGACGACCACATCGATCCCGCTGAACAGGTCTTGTCCCTGTTTGTAGGACATTAACACATGCACACTCTCCGGCGTGATCACGAGGACGTCGGGTGGATGCTCTCGCTGTTTCTTCTTCTCGTGTTGTGAGGTATCGCCGGTACGGATCCCTACACGCCATCCGGTGCCGAGCTCGTCGCACGCCTGCTGCATGGCCCCGGCGATGTCCTTGGCGAGTGCGCGAAGAGGGGTGATCCAGAGGACGGATATCCGATCCCCGCTATCCGATCCCCGCAAAAGGGCACCGAGGAAGACGGCATAGGTCTTACCGCTGCCGGTGGGTGCGTTCAGCAGGCCGTGACGTCCGTCGCGAATGGCACTCCAGCATTCCCGCTGGAACGGGTAGGGTTTCCAGCCGCGACTGGTCATCCAGCGCTCGAGGGCTGCCGCAGAGAGGTTCACGGCAGCTGCCCTTGTGCTAGCTCGCGGATCTGCTCGATGGTGGCGGCACTGCGAGGGTCGGCTTGTAGCCGAACGCTCACGATACGAGCGCCATGGACATGCACACCTACCTTGCGCCGAGGCGCGATCGACAGTCCTTCAACGGCGATCGTGAACACGAATCGTGGCTCGATGGTCCGCACCGGTCCCACCTGCACGGTGGTGTGTTCCTCGGCAAACGCCAGAATGATCTGCATCAGTTCGCGGTCGATCTCAGGCTGCACATGCACCAGCGGCAGGATGTCCGAGCCCGACCACACACCCATCGTGAACTTGCCGATGCGGTTGCCACCGGGTTGACGATGGACGTGATACAGGACGCAGTCCAGGTGCACCGCGTCCAGCGGGATCTCCGGTGTGCGCTCTTCGGCAGGGGGCTTGTCGGGAAGGGTTCGGCGGACAGGTTCGAATATACCCGTGGTGATCAGCGCGGACGTTTCGGACAGACTGCGGGTATGACCATAGCACTCATCGAACAGCCACTCGGGAATGCCGGCAGCAGCGCACGTCTCGGCGCGGATCGTGATGGCTCGCTGTGTGGTCAACGCAGCGTGGAACGACGCCGTGCGACCTTCGCCCCCTTCGAGAGGGTCGGCTGCATATCCGCGCTCACGAAGGAAACGCGCGAATGGCGCGGTGAACCCATGCATGGTTAACACGCGTTCGCACCCCGTTTCGGAGATCGTCTGCAGCAATCCGGGCCAATCGGCGTGGTCGCTCATCACGAAGGACGCCTGGCGCGAGCGGCGATGGCGCTGCACGGCCAGCCAGCCGGAGGCATCAGCCACCTGCTGAGCCAGCCGCCCGTTGGTGTCGAAGGCGGTCGATGTTACCACCAGCGCCCCTGCCGGGACCTGGTCCGGATCACCGTTCAGGAGCTGCGTTGGGGGAAGATCGTATCCGCACTCTTGCAGCACCGTATTCATGTCGTCGATCGGTTTGGACACATAGATGGGTCCAATGCTCGGGTCGATGCTCGATAGAATACGTTGAGCTTTGCCCAACGAGTAGCCACGAATGACCGAGATCATGCCGTGGTCTCTGTTCGACCGCCACCAGGTGTTCATTCGTTCGACCGTGTGAGATGGGTCCGGCCACCGGTAGATCGGCAGTCCGAACGTGCACTCGGTGATGAAGGTGTGGCAGGGCACCACTTCGAAGGGGGCTGATACGGGATCCGGCTCTCGCTTGTAGTCGCCCGTGACCACCCAGACCTCGCCCCGGTGTTCCAGGCGAACCTGGGACGAGCCGGCCACGTGTCCGGCCGGGTGCAGCGAGATCCGTACGCCGCCGATCTCGGTGGTGCTTCCGTACTCCAGCTCATCGATGGACAGTGTGCGGCCCAATCGCTTGCGCATCAGGGCTGCCGTGTGCGGGTGTGCCAGATAGGCCTTCATGCCCGGACGGGCGTGGTCGCTGTGGGCATGCGTGATCACGGCTCGGTCCACACGTCGGTGCGGGTCGATGTAGAAGTCGCCCGCGGCGCAGTACAAGCCCCTTGCCGTCATCTCGATCATGATGAAACCTACGAACGGAAAGGGCACCGGGGCGCGTAAGTTTGTCCCCATGCGCCTCTCCCTCCTCCTTCGCACGACGTTCCTGCTCCTTGTGATCGGGAGCACTGTGGTGCACGCCGAAGACAGCACGGTGGCATCGGCATCGATCCCGAGGCAGTTCGTGTCCATTGCGGCGGTGCCTGCGCCCGTGCGACTGAACTCCCGCACCATCGTTACCTTTCGGGCCTCGGTCTTGAAAGCCACGCCTGCCTTTCGGGCCACGGCAACGGTCCAGCGGATCGATGCGTTGCTGGATGAAGCGCAGAGCGACTCTGTGGGGATCGAATGGGTGGACGGTGGAGCGATCCTCGTGATCGATCAACGCCAGGCCGTGTTGATCACCACACAGGATGTGGACCCCGACCTCGACGGCGATTTCCGCACCGTTGCCCTGAAAGCGCGGAGCGTCCTGCAGACCATTGTATCCGAGGAGCGAGAGCGTCGGTCGCTGCCACATCTGTTGCGCGCCATCGGGATGATGTTGGCGGCTACGGCCCTGTTCGCGGTGTTGTTCCTGATCGTGCGCTGGCTCCGGCGAGTGCTGACGACGCGGCTTACCGGCAGTGTGACCAGGCGTGTGGACGAGAATCGTACGATCCGGGAGATCCTGGGCGACGCGAATTTCCTCCGGATCGCCCTATCGCGGATCATCAATCTGACCTCGTGGGGAATTGTCGCGGTAGCAGCGTATTCCTGGCTCACCTTCTCCCTGCGTCAGTTTCCCTTTACGCGGGCCTGGGGCGAGGGGATGTCGTCGTCCATTCTTGGTCTGCTGGACTGGATCCTGGAAGGCGTCCTGGAGGCTGTGCCGGGGCTCACCATTGTGTTGGTGATCTTTCTGCTGGCACGGCTGGTGGTCAAACTCGTGATCGGCATCCTGCATCGTGTCGAACATGGCTCACTCACACTGACGTTCATCGACCCCGACACGGTGCGTCCTACGCGCCGGATCATCACCGTGGTGATCTGGCTGTTCGCCTTTGCCTTCGCCTTCCCGTACATCCCCGGTTCCGACAGCGAAGCGTTTCGTGGCGTGAGCGTCCTGGCCGGCCTGATGCTCTCGTTAGGTGCCAGCAACACCATCGGCCAGGCACTCTCCGGCTTTATCCTGATGTACACCCGCACGATCAGAGTGGGGGAATACGTTACGATCGGAGCGTCCAGCGGCACGGTCACGCGCATCGGCTTCTTTTCAACCCGACTGCGCACGGCCTATATGGAGGAGGTCGCTCTCCCGAACACGACGGTGGTGGGCAGTACCGTGGTGAACCATACGCGTCTATCAGAGCGATCGATCGCGTATTCCACGTCCGTGACCATCGGCTATGATACACCGTGGCGCCTGGTGCACGACATGCTGCTGGAAGCAGCTCGGCGTACCTCGTTGATCGCGTCCGACCCAGCCCCTTACGTGACCCAGACGTCGCTGCAGGACTTTTACGTTGAGTATCGGTTGACCGTGCTATTGAGCGACCCGACGCAACGCCGGCAGACCATTTCGGATCTGCATGGGGCTATCCAGGATGTGTTCAACGAGAACGGCGTGCAGATCATGAGTCCGCATTACGTTGGCGATCCGAACCAGGACAAGATCGTAGACCCGACCCAGGCGAACCCGCCGCTGCGGAGGCCGCAATGAATGGATTGATGTCGGCAGCGTTGGCACTGGTGATGATGGTGGCCGTGCAGGACAAGTCGGAGTGGTTCGGCCTGGGGATCAATGCCTACCAGAAAGGGAACTACGGCGAGGCCGCGGTGAACTTCAGCAAGGCGATCGAACTGGACAGCATGAACCACATCTTCTACTTCAACCGCGCCACGTGCTGGATCAAGCTGCGGGAATACGACCGCGCGATCGGCGATCTGCAGCGGACCATTGAGCTCGACCCCTCTGCCGCTAATGCCCACATGCAGCTTGCCGTGGCCTTTGCCGAGCTGCGCATGCCGCAGCAGGCGATCCCCTCCGTGTCCAGAGCCATTGCGTTGGACAGCACGCTGCCGAAAGCGCATTACTTGCGGGGCCGGTTGCACCTGTCAGTTGGCGACACCACGTCGGCCTGCGAGGATCTTCGAACAGCATCCGCATACGGAGATGCCGCGGCGCGCCAGCTGGTGGGCTCCATCTGCGATAGCCGGTGAGAAAGAATTCACGGTACCGCAATAGCAGACGCCATAAGTTCGTCCATTGGCACCGCTGATGATGCGCACGCTCTATACCATCGTTCTCCTTGGGTTCTGCCTGGTCACCATAGGTCAGGCAGCCTCCGCGCCGCAGCCCTCGAGCAACCGGCTTGCCTATACTGCGGTCGATTCCCATGGATCGCATCACCTGAGCCTCTCCGAAAGTGCCACGGAGATCATTGAGACGGATGTGGAAGTCCACATTCCCGAATCCGTCGACAACCTCTTCGCAACCACCCAGGTTGCCCGCACACGTCTGCAGGACGCAGATCGCATGTCAGGTGGGGCGATCCATGCTCCACCCATCTACCTTGCCGTCCGGAGCCTGCTGATCTAGCAGCCCCTTCGCGCCGCGCCATCCTGGCCGCCGCGACCACGGTCCATCGTTCGCTTGCCTGCCCCCCGCGGCCGTAAGCAGCGCTGTACGCGCCGTACCACACCCTGTGCCATCGCCATGATGCCCGCCAACGTCGGCGGGCAGCCAACCTTCTGTGATCGAACCTGCCACGTACCACCACGCACCAACGCTGCCATGAAGTTTCCCGTATTGATCGTCGCTCTCGCTGTTCTCCTTGCTGCCGTCGGATGCTCGTCCGAGCATGAGGAACACGAAGAGGAGCACGTACGATTTCTCGTTACCAATCCCTTGCTCAAGGACACCTCCATTATTCACGAGTATGTGTGCCAGATCCATGCCATTCAGCACATCGAGCTGCGAGCGCTGGAACGGGGCTATCTCGAACACATCCATGTGGATGAGGGTCAGCGGGTAGCCCGCGGCCAGATGATGTTCCAGCTCATGCCGGTGATCTACCAGGCAGAGTTCCACCAGGCCGAGGCCGAGGCGCGTGTGGCCGAGATCGAGTACCGGAACACCAAGGCCCTGGCCGACAGCAACGTGGTTTCGCCCAATGAACTGGCCATCGCCAAGGCCCGGTATGATCGAGCCAAAGCCCAGGTGGCCCTTGCCGATGCCCATTTGAGTTTTACGCGGATCAAAGCCCCCTTCAATGGGATCATGGACCGCTTGCATGTACGGCAGGGGAGTCTGCTGGAAGAGGGCGACATGCTGGCGACGCTCTCGGACAACAGTCAGATGTGGGTGTATTTCAACGTGCCCGAGGCGGAGTATCTGAACTATCGCACGAATACGCCCGAAGAAGAGCATACCCGGGTCCGCTTGAAGATGGCGAACGGACAGCTGTTCGATCAGGTGGGCGAGGTAACGACGATCGAAGCGGACTTCAACAACGAGACGGGTAACATCGCCTTTCGGGCCACCTTTCCGAATCCCAATGGACTGCTGCGCCATGGGGAGACCGGCAACATCCAGATGACCTCAGAGATCAAGCAGGCGCTGCTGATCCCGCAGAAGTCCACGTTCGAAGTACTGGACAAGCGCTATGTGTTCGTGGTCAGCAAGGATGGGTCGGTGCACCAACGGTCGATCACGATCTCGGCGGAACTGCCGCACCTCTATGTGGTATCCAGTGGTCTCCAGGAGGGGGACACCATTCTGTTGGAGGGCTTGCGCAAGGTGCGCGAGAACATGAAGATCCAGTCCACCTATCTCCGGCCGGATTCCGTGATGCACTCACTGGATCTGTACGCCGAGTGATTCTGATACCTGGAGCCCCATCATGTTCAAACAGATCCTGCATCGACCCGTTCTCGCGATCGTTCTCTCGATCGTGATCCTCTTTGTTGGCGGCCTGGCGATCACGCAATTGCCAACAGCGCAGTTCCCGCAGATCGCGCCGACCACAGTGAACATTGCCATCGCTTATCCGGGCTCGAGTGCCGACGTGCTGGTGCGCTCGACGTTGATCCCCCTGGAGCGGTCCATCAACGGCGTCCAGGGCATGCGCTACATCGCTTCGGATGCCACCAGCGCCGGTGAGGCGACCATCCGCGTGATCTTCGAACCCGGGACGGATCCCGACCAGGCCGTGGTGCGGGTCAAGACCCGTGTGGATCAGGTGATGCCGAACCTGCCACCGCTCGTGCAACGCGAAGGGGTGGTGATCACGCCCGTACAGCCCAGCATGCTGATGTATGTGGACCTATTCAGCACGGACAAGCATGCCGACGAGAAGTTTCTCTACAACTACGCCAACGTGCACCTGATCCCGGAGATCGTGCGGATCAAGGGGATCGCCTCGGCACAGATCCTGGGTAGCCGTCAGTACGCCATGCGGATCTGGCTGCGGCCGGATCGCCTTCGGGCCTATCGGATCTCGGCTGAGGAAGTGATGGAGGCGATCTCCGAGCAGAGCATCATTGCCCGGCCGGGACGTCTGGGCCAGAGTTCCGGTAAACAGGCGCAGTCCCTAGAGTACGTTCTGGTCTACCAGGATCGGTATAACAAGCCGGAACAGTACGAGAACATCATTCTGCGAGCGAATGCCGAAGGCGAGAACATCCGTCTGAAGGATGTGGCAACCGTAGAGTTGAACACCGAGTTCTATGATATCTACTCCAACCTGGACGGGCACCCGTCTGCGGCGATCGTTCTGAAGCAGACCTATGGCAGCAACGCCACGCAGGTGATCGAACAGGTGAAACGGCGCCTCAAGGAACTCGAAGAAGAGTTCCCGCCGCAGATGCAGTACAAGATCAGCTACGACGTGTCGCAGTTCCTGGACGCCTCGATCGAACAGGTCACTCACACCCTGCGGGATGCGTTCATTCTTGTTGCCTTGGTGGTCTTCGTCTTCCTCGGCGACTGGAGGTCCACGCTCATCCCAACGCTAGCTGTACCGGTCTCACTGATCGGTGCGTTCTTCGTGCTGCAGCTCTTTGGACTGTCCATCAACCTGATCACACTCTTTGCCCTGGTACTCGCGATCGGCATCGTGGTTGATGACGCCATTGTGGTGGTCGAAGCGGTCCATGCCAAGATGGAAGAGGAGGGGCTCTCTCCGTACCAGGCTGTCAGGGCCGTGATGGGCGAGATCAGCGGGGCCATCATCGCCATTACCCTCGTCATGGTATCGGTCTTCCTGCCGATCGCTTTCATGTCGGGTCCGGTCGGTACCTTCTACCGTCAGTTCTCGATCACCATGGCCAGCTCCATCATCCTGTCGGCCGTGGTGGCCCTGACGCTAACGCCGGTGTTGTGTGCGTTGATCCTGAAGAACACGCACGACGCGAACTACAAGCAGACGTGGATCAGCAAGGCACTCCACATCTTCGAGCGCAACTTCACCAAGCTGACCGCCTCGTATGTCTGGGTCCTGGAACGCACGGTCCACCGCCGATGGTTCACCTTTGCCGTTCTGGGCGTGTTCGTAGCCGGGATCGTCTTCGTGGAAACGATCCTGCCCGCCGGGTTCATTCCCGGGGAGGACCAGGGCACGATCTATGCGATCATTCAGACGCCTCCGGGTGCCACGCTGGAGCGGACCAACCAGGTGTCGATCCAACTGCAGAAGATCTGCGAGGAGATCCCGGACATTGCCTCCGTTTCTGCTCTTGCCGGGTACGAGATCATGACCGAAGGTCGTGGTTCCAATGCCGGGACGTGTCTGATCAACCTCAAGGAGTGGTCGGATCGCGAGCATTCCGTTCAGGAGGTCATGGAGGAACTCGAGGTCCGTTCGCGCAATCTTGGCGCGGTCGTGGAATTCTTTGAACCTCCCGCTGTTCCCGGATTCGGTTCGTCAGGGGGCTTCTCGTTACGTCTGTTGGACAAGTCCGACGAAACGGACTATCACGAATTCGAACGCGTGAACAACCAGTTCATGCACGATCTGGGAGAGCGTAAAGAGCTCACGGGACTCTTCACGTTCTTCGCTGCCAACTATCCACAGTACGAGCTGCTGATCGATAACAATGCAGCCATGCAGAAGGGGGTCTCGATCGGTGCCGCGATGGAAAATCTGAACATCCTGATCGGCAGCACCTACGAGCAGGGCTTCGTTCGCTTTGGACGGTTCTTCAAGGTCTACGTACAATCCGCACCTGAGTATCGTCGGTATCCGACCGACCTGCAGGATCTCTTTGTGAAGAACGATCAAGGCGAGATGGTCCCGTACTCGTCCTTTATGTCCATCCGAAAGACGCAGGGACCGAACGAGATCACGCGCTACAACCTGTACAATTCGTCGGCCATCCGTGGATTACCGTCAGATGGCTACACCACGGGTGATGCCATCGCCGCGATCAAGGAGGTTGCGCAGCAGACTCTACCAAGAGGCTACGATATCGCGTGGGAAGGCCTGTCGTATGATGAGTCGAGTCGTGGCAACGAGGCCCTGTTCATTTTCATCATCGTCCTCGTGTTCGTCTACCTGGTGCTGGCCGCCCAGTACGAGAGCTTCGTGATCCCACTTGCCGTGGTTCTGTCGCTTCCCATCGGTGTGTTCGGCGCGTTCGCTCTGCTCGAGCTGATGGGCCTCGCCAATGATATCTACGCCCAGGTAGGGCTGATCATGCTGGTGGGCCTGCTCGGCAAGAATGCGGTCCTGATCGTGGAGTTCGCCGTGCAGCGGCAGCGGCAAGGGGCTTCGATCCTGGATGCTGCGATCGAAGGCGCCAAGGTGCGCTTCCGTCCGATCCTGATGACGTCGTTCGCCTTCATTGCCGGCTTGCTCCCATTGGTCTTGGCCACAGGGCCTGGCGCGATCGGTAACCGCACCATTGGTGCCTCGGCGTTGGGAGGGATGCTGGTGGGTACGGTGATCGGTGTGGCCGTGATCCCCGGCCTGTACTACGTCTTTGCCTCCCTGATCCAGGGTAAGGAGTTGATCAGTGACGAGCATCTCGAGCCCCTTTCCGAGGAGTATGTCCATCGGCACGATGAAGCTGAAGGACCGAAAGGAGAGGGACAAGCATGAAGTCGCAACGATCACCACAGCTCTGGCTAGCGATCCTTGGTGCTCTGTCTCTTGCGTCGTGTGTGCCGGACATCGTGCGGCGCGAGACGGATCTCCGTCTGCCACCGTCGTATGCCGCCACAGCGGATACGGTGAACACCGGGGCGCTGCCATGGCGCGAGTATTACCGAGATACGCTGCTGACCGCGCTGATCGATACGGCCCTGGCGCACAACCAGGAACTGCAGGTCATGCTGCAGGAGATCGCGATCTCGCAGAACGAGATCGCGTCCCGCAAGGGCGAGTATCTCCCGTTCGTGGATGTGCGAGCCGGCGCCGGAGCCGAGAAGGCGGGGGAGTACACGCGGAATGGAGCGGTAGAAGAGAACCTGGACGTGACCCCCGGACAGCGGTTCCCGACACCGGTCTCGGATCTGGGTCTCTCTGCCAACGTGCGGTGGGAAGTAGACATCTGGGGACGCCTTCGCAATGCTACTGAGGCCTCCGCCTTGCGATATCTGGCAACCGCCGAAGGAACGCAGTTCATGGTCACCCACCTGGTGGCGGAAGTGGCTGCTAGTTATTTCGAGTTGATGGCGCTGGACAATCGGCTGGCGATCCTGGACACGAACATCGCCATTCAAAAGCAGGCGCTGCATATCGTCGAACAACAGAAAATGGCTGCCAAGGCCAATGAACTGAGTGTCCGTCGATTCCAGGCCGAAGTCCTGAAGAATGAAAGCCGGCGCTACGAGATCCGGCAGCAGATCACCGAAACAGAGAACCGGATCAATCGACTGTTAGGCAGGTACCCACAACCGATCCGCCGCAACTCTTCGGAGTTCCTGAGCCTCTTGCCCGATTCCCTGCAAGCCGGTCTGCCTAGTCAACTTCTTCTGTACCGACCGGACATTCGGCAGGCTGAGTATGAGCTGCAGGCTGCCGAGCTGGATATCGACGTGGCGCGTGCGCGCTTTTATCCCTCGCTTAGCATCATGGGCGGTATCGGTTACCAGGCCTTTAGCGCCCGATACCTCGTTACCACGCCCGAGTCAATGATGTATCAGCTGGCGGGCGAACTGATGATGCCGTTGATCAACCGGAATGCGATCACAGCGGAGTATCGGAATACCAGTGCCCGGCAACAACAGGCTGTGGTGAACTACGAGCGATCCGTGCTGACGGCGTACGTGGAGGTGTCCAATCAGCTGGCCATGATCGAGAACATGCAGCAGAGTTACGAGCTGAAGGCCCGGCAGGCAGAAGCCCTCGTGCAATCGATCGATATTTCCAACAGCCTGTTCCTCTCTGCCAGGGCCGACTACATGGAAGTCCTGCTTACACAGCGCGACGCACTGGAAGCGCGCATGGAAGTTGTCGAGACCAAGGCGCGTCAGCTCAGAGCCGTGGTAGACCTGTATCAAGCTCTGGGGGGCGGCTGGCGATGACTGCCGACCAGGACGTTTGACTTAACAACGGTATTTCCCGAACATGCACCCTACAAAGGTTCATGGGAGGGATATGGGGCGGAGTCTTGCACAAGGGGTGCTGCTGGCGATCCTTATGGTGGCATGTGCCAGTGTACAGGCACAACCATTGCATTGGACATTGTCGGCTGATTCCACGCGGTACGTAGAGATGCACCTGCTGGTGCAGCCGTGGCTGCGATTCAACCAGAGTAATCCGGGTACGACCGTTCTGGATGAGCCTGCGGCGTCGACCGTCGACATCGGACTGCGTCGGGCGCGGATCGTGGTGCAGTCGCAAGTCACCGAGCGTGCCTATCTGTACATGCAGTTCGGCATGAACAACTTCAACTCCATGGTCAGCCAAGGCGGCAACAGAAAACTGCAGGCGTTTCTGCACGACTTCTTTGCCGAGTATCGCCTCACAGAACACAACGAGCTGAAGCTGGGAGGGGGCTTGACGATCACGAACGGTCTGTCACGGTTCTCCCAGCCAAGTGTGTCTACGATCATGCCGACCGATGTTCCGGTGATGCTGCAGACCACCGTGGATCAGATCGATGAGTTCAGCCGCAAGCTCAGCGTCACCGCTCGCGGTCAGATCGGTCCGATCGACTACCGATTGGCACTCAGCGATCCATTCCCGATCACTTCGAGTGGACAGCCCCCTGCCTCCATCGGACCCGACGCACAGTTCAGTCCACGCGGACATTCACTGCAACAGCAGGCTTATGTGATCTGGCAGTTCCGCGACCATGAGCCGCACGAGACGCCGTATATGGCGGGCACCTACCTGGGCAAGCGCAGCGTCTTTAACATCGCTGCCGGGGCGATCCGTCAGCCCAACGCCACCTGGCGCCGCACTGCTGAGGGTGATACGGTGTACGACAATTTGCTGATGCTCGGTATAGAGAGTTTCTTCGATGCTCCGATCTCGTCCAACGGCACAGCCCTGAGCGCGTATGTGGGTGGCTTTCGTCTGGACTATGGACAGAACTACCTGCGGTACAACGGTCTGATGAATCCAGCCACCGGACAGCGATCTGCCGGCGTTACGCCAACGCCGATCACCGGGTATGGTCCATCCTACGGCAATGCCTATCCAATGTTCGGCACCGGCACAGCGGTCTATTCCCAGGTCGGCGTCTACCTGCCCAACACCATCGGATCCGCAGGTATTCTGCCATATGCCTCTGTGCAGGCAGCACGATGGCAGAAGATCGATCAATGGACCATGGTCTATCATGCTGGTTGTTCGCTCTTGCTGGACGGACATACGAACAAGGTCTCGTTCGATGTCGAACATCGTCCGACGTATGGATTTGACGAGGCCGACAACATTGTGCGTGGCGATGGACGTTGGCAGGCGGTGCTGCAGTATCAGCTGGCTTTGTAACGAGCCGACCCATGGGTCAGCTCCGTATGTTTGCCTATCGATCGTCCTGATCTGATAGGGGGAAGACATGCAACGACACCGGAGCAGCATCCGGACGGTGTGCATCACTAGCGCATTGTTGGCACTCGTAGGGTTGTCTGCGACAGCACACGACCGTGAATTGATCCGTACCGTCGCACCGGTGGTGGACCTGCATCGCACGTCCACCGGACAGATCCGACTGTACACGCAGGACTTTTTCTCGTACCTCACCGATCCTGCCAACGACGCCTGGATCCCGGCACCGCCAGCGATCATTCACGATACTGCGATGTACTCCATACGGCGGATCGGCCGCGTGGTGCATCTGAACGAGGTGGTCCTGGCCGGTGGACACGTGATCAGCACCAGCAGCGGTCAGCAACGCTCGGCCGTGTTGCGCTCCGAAGATGAAGGCCGGACGTTCTCCGTGATCGAGATCGGTACCGACACGCTGGCCAGTGCCGACGATCTGCGGCAGACACAGGATGGCATGGTGTTCTTCCTGGATCGCGTGGGCCGCATCTGGACGTCGTTGGATAAGGGGCTTTCCTGGAACGTCGCCCCACTGCCCAAGCCCATCCCACCCGGAGGAGCGCGAGAGCTGGACATGATCACGCGCACCATGGGGATCTGCGTGGATGTTGGCCGGAGCTTTTACTTTACCACCAACGGGTGGCAAAGCGTGATCTCGCCGATGATCTCGCAGCGCCCCATCGTGCGCACCCAGCCAACATTCCTTGACTACTTTGCCTGGAGCCGGGAGCTCACGTTCTGGAACAACACGCTGATCCTCCGGGAGGGTCGCGACCTGTTCCGTTCGGCAAGTAACGACCTGCTGTGGGAACGTTGGGCAGGCGTGGGCAGCGTGGCCCTGGCACCGGACCGCTCTACGCTGTGCTGGTGGACCACCGATGGGAAGCTGATGCAGGCGTCGACGTTCGACGCACCAGCCACTGAGGTGGCGTCCGGTGTTCTGCAGCCGGAATTGCTTCGGATCGACGGTGATGCGGTGATCGCGTATCGGTCGGATACCGGCCCCATCGTCTTCCGCAGCGGTACTCGCACCACCCATCGGCCGTATCACGCTTCGGCCGTGATCAAAGCGCCATCGATCAGCACAGACGGCCCCAAAGGCACGAATTGGGGCGTGAAGAATGTACTGCCGGGAGCGATCGTGGTAGACATCCTGCGCGAGGACAAATCCGGCGCATGGCATCGTGACACCGTGCTGCCGATCGGTCCGACGTTCACAGTACGCAAGGTGGGCAAGGACACCGTGGTCTTTGGCGACTTCAGCAACAAGCATGCACTGGACATGAAGACCCGGCGCATTACCACGTACGATGTGCGCCAGCCCCTTACCGAATTCCTGAAGTCACCGGTAGCACGATTCCGATGTCAGGTGGCCGCCGACGAGCTGGACTCCACGCACGTGAAGTGGACCGAGTTCCGTTTGGTGGACGGTGTCTTCCGGTGCGCAGAGTTAGTGGACTCGAGTCGGTTCGGTGTGCGATCCGACCTGGTGGATATTCGCATTGCACAAGCCGACGTCTCGGCACTGCTACAGCAGTTGAATGACCGAGGAGACGCCGAGCCCATGGCGAACGACGTCGTGCTTACGCCGGAACTGCGAGCAGACTTCGAACGCATGCTGGACACCCTTTTTGTCTATGATGCGTACTTCGACGTGTTCGACATCTATCGTCCACCGCCCGCCCCCGAAGTTCAGGCTGCCGACTGCCGTGCTTTTTTCAAGCGCATGGTGGACACCATCCCACAACTCTCACCGCAAGCACGGGCAGCTGCCATGCTGGCCTGGAGGCGGGTTCCCAAGGACGAGTTCAGTCGGTACGCGATCGAGTTCGAGAACCGATCCGGACGGTTTCTCTCGTTCAGCGTAGAGCGTGAGGACGAGGCCCATCCGCCGCTGATGGCGCCCTGGGTGGGGTCGTTTGCCGGCTGGAAGTGGCACGTCTTCGACAGGGGGCTTACCGGACTGTTCCTGCAGGCCATGCCCGAGCAGGGGTTGCCGCCGCTGTTCCGCGAGATGTCGCGCGAGGTGTGGTTCCTTGCAGCGGTGTGTGCCTACCTGGACGGAGAGCGGAACGGGCGCTGGCACCGATGGACGGACCGCGAGGTTACGCCGGGCGCACGGCAATAAGCTGAGT
>JANJTN010000194.1 GCA_024711065.1 bacterium | reverse complement strand
CTTCGGCCGTCTTGGTGATATTGGTGACCACACCGCGCTTGAGGCCGTCGCACGGAGCTACGCCCACACCGATGATATCGATGCGGCCGTTCACTTGGTCCTCGGACGCCACCACGGCACAGACCTTGGTCGTGCCGATGTCGAGTCCTACATGGATCACGGGTTCACTCATGAGCGAGACAACTGCGATTCGTTTCGGATTACCACATGATGCTTCCAGCGAAGATCGATCTGAGCGTACCGCGGAAGCGAGCCCCCTTGCAGCGTGCGCTCCCAGAACACATTCATGTCGGCGAACGACTGCCGCGCATGCTCGGCATTGGCTGGTCCCAGGTGCCACGTCACATGATCGGTCAGCACCTTCAACTCACCGGCACCACTGTCGATGATCTCGGATACCGACGCATAGAGCTGTGTGGACAGGACCGAGCGAGCCTGATTCAGCACGGTCACGATCGCCGGCACCCGTGCCAGGTCGTGCGTCCGGATGATCGGCACGCAGTGTGACAGCGTTCTCGCGGTTGGCGGAAGGATCACGCCTTGCGCATCCACATACCGCAGTCGCCCACCGTCCATCACCACGTGCGCCACCGGTGTGCGCTCCTGCACCTCGGCAGTGATGCCGCGAACGCCGGAAAAGTACACCGAGACCGATCGCACAAAGGGGATCCCTTCGATGCTGTCTCTCACGTCGGATAACATCAGAGATCGGCGTTGCTGCTTTAGGCAGTCGGCAAGGATCGCGCTCACCGCCGGTGCACTCAGATCCGTAGCACCAACCACTTCCACGTCTTCGATGTGCTGCCGGTCGTGCCACTGATTGGCTGCCAGGGAGGCGAATGCGAGCACGAGGAGAGTCAGAACCACACCCGATGACCGCTTGCGCTCATCAGTCCTGGTCTTCTCTCCGCTTCCTCTCTGCATCACTGCATGCCTCGCCTAAGTGGAAAACCACCCGTGGATATCCACATCCTGTGGATAACGGTGGTCTGATCCGGTTCCCCCCGGCCGCCAGTTGTGGCGACTGGCTGTTGATATCTCTGCTTTTCGCAAAGGCTTACAACACTCGCAAAGGTACAGGGTCACCTATCAAAACGCAAGGGCTAAGTCCTTGAAGTAGTGCCCTTTTTCCGACAGGTTATCCACACCAAGGGGAAAAACCTAGCTAAGGGCTCGGGTTCGCCCTCCATCCACCAGAATACTGGTGCCGGTGATGTAGGCAGCTGCCGGTGAAGCCAGGAACGCTACGGCGTTGGCAACCTCTTCCGGCGTACCGAATCGTCCGGCCGGGATCTCGGACAGCAACTCGGTGCGTATCTCCTCTTCGGTTCGCTGGGAAGCGCCGGATTTTCGGGAAATGATGCCTGTGAGACGCTCCGTCTCGGTTGCCCCCGGCAGCACGTTGTTCACCGTGATGCCGAAGGGGGCTAGCTCGGTGGCCAAGGTCTTTGCCCAGCTTGCCATGGCCCCTCGGGTGGTGTTGCTCACGCCGAGACCCTCGATGGGCTGCTTCACACTTGTGGACACGATGTTGATAAAGCGACCGTACGACGCATCCTTCATACTGTGGAAAACCAGCCGCATCAAGTGATGGGCAGCAAGCACATGATTATGAAAGGCTTCGAGGAGTTGGTCTACACTGCTATCCACAAGCAATCCACCGGGAGGTCCACCCGTGTTATTCACAACGATGTGGATGGGGCCATGGTTGTGCACATGGTTATCCACCGCATCGGCAAGCCCCTTACCATCCCCGGTGTCGGCCACAAGCACGTGGTGGATCTGGCCCAAAGGCGTGGGTAGAGCGGTGCGGACCTCCTCCAGGCTGGCCTGTGATCGGGCCATGACGGTGACCGTTGCGCCGTTGCCTGCAAGTTCGAAAGCCGATGCACGGCCAATGCCTTTGGAGGCTCCCCCCACCAATGCGTGCCGTCCTTGTAATGACAGATCCATGATCCCTCTGCGTGCGATGTGATTCGTATGTTCGAGGCCGCAAACTACCAATGAGCTACGAGGTGTGTCATGGCCGTGCAAGCGCCATTCAATTTCAGTCAGTGGATCGAAGAGCATCGCAGCCAACTCAAGCCCCCTGTGGGCAATCAGAAAGTGTATGAGGACGGCGACTTCATCATCATGGTCGTGGGTGGACCCAACTCCCGAAAAGACTACCATTTCAACCATGGCGAGGAGTTCTTCTACCAGCTGGAAGGCGACATCACGGTGAAGATCATTGATGACGGCACTCCGCGCGACATTCACATCCGGCAGGGCGACGTGTTCCTGCTTCCAGGCAACACCCCCCACTCCCCCCAGCGTCCCGCCAACACCGTAGGTCTGGTGATCGAGCGGAAACGCGAACCCAAGGAACTCGATGCCTTCCAGTGGTACTGCGAGCACTGTGGTACCAAGTTGTATGAAGAGTCGCTTCCCCTCAAAGACATCGTGACCGAGCTGCCGCCACACTTCGAGCGATTCTATTAGGACCAAGCCAACCGCACCTGCTCGAACTGCGGGACGGTAATGGAACCGCCGGCGAAGTGAGCAGCGTCTAGCGTTGCGGCGACATTTCCCCATTCCCCATTCCCCATTCCCTATTCCCCATGCTGAAGATCGACTGTCACGCCCACATTCTCCCCAAGACCTGGCCATCGCTGAAAGATCGGTACGGATATGGCGGGTGGATCTACCTGGATCATCTCGAGAATGGCAATGCGAAGATGATGCGGGACGACGGGCGGTTCTTTCGGGAGATCCAGCCGAATTGCTGGGACCCAGAGGCGATCCTCACAGATATGAACGCCCATCAGGTGGATGTGATGGTGCTCTGCACGGTGCCAGTTCTGTTCTCGTACTGGGCCAAACCGGCTGATACGGCGGACTGGGCTCGGTTTTTGAACAACGACCTTGCCCGCGTCGTGAGTGAACATCCGAAGAGGTTCATCGGCCTGGGCACGCTCCCGATGCAGGACGTTGCCCTGGCAATCGCCGAGCTACGACGTGTGCGCGATGATCTGGGGATGCCCGGGGTGCAGATCGGCTCGAACGTCAATGGTCTGAATCTCGACAACCCGTCCTTTGACCCTTTCTGGGAGGCCGCCCAGGAGCTGGGCATGGCCGTTTTCGTCCACCCGTGGGAGATGATGGGCGCCGACCGCAACGAACGATACTGGCTAAGCTGGTTGGTGGGGATGCCGGCCGAGACCACCAATGCCATTGCTTCGATGATCTTCGGCGGGGTGTTCGACCGATTCCCGAGACTGAAAGTGATGTTCGCCCATGCCGGAGGCGCCTTCCCCTTTACGGTCGGCCGGCTCTCGCACGGCTGGAACGTCCGGCCCGACCTGTGCAATGTGAACGATGTGCGCGATCCGTACGAGTATATCGGCCGATTCTGGGTGGATAGCATCACGCACGACCCCGCTGCACTCCGGTACCTGATCGACGTGATGGGTGCAGACCGGATCGCCTATGGAACCGACTTCCCGTTCCCGTTGGGCGACCTTGAACACGGGAAGATGATCGAGGACATGCACGACCTGTCGGCTACCCTCAAACACCAGTTGTTCCAGGACAACGTCATGAACTTCCTGGGCCTGGATCCGGGGAACTTCCAGCGCTCCAACGAGTAAGGTTCGTTCCGTACATTTGTGCCCGGTTCAGCCCGGAGGGCTCGCATAATTGGTATTGCAGCAGTCTTGAAAACTGCCGAGCGCAAGCTCATGGGGGTTCGAGTCCCTCGCCCTCCGCTCCGTTTCACTCTCACCATCACTATTCAGGATCGCTCGCCTATGAAGCGCCTACTCATGTTTGCAGCAGCCACGGCACTGATCGCCACGGCCTGCTCGGAAGACACCACCACGCCGTCCGAGTCAAAGACGTATATGCCTACCAAGACTGGTGCCTACGTGATCCACCAGAACTACTCCACGAGCACCGTGTCCGGCACAGTCCAGGAGTCCGACGACTCCACGGTGGTTGTGGGGACGCAATCCATTGCCGACGACAAGGGAACCACCAAGACCGGTATCATGCATGTTGTTTATACGGACGGTGCCGCATCTGACACGATCATCGTGGCAGAAGATGGATCGAAAGTCTACGTGTTGTTCGACCTCGTCCTTTCTGCCGAAAACATCCCCACGGTCGAAGTCGGTCGCCGTTGGGTGCTGGTAGCCGATTCCAAGGCAAGCGCGAGCTGGACCGGGCTCGAAGAAACCGTTACAGGACTCGACTTCGAATACGGAGGTTCGACCTTCCCGGCCGACGTGACCTTCAAGCTCGTGGGATCCAAGTCGGCAGATACCACGATGTCGATCTCTGGCAAGTCCGTCAGCACCATTAAGTACGCCAACGATTATACAATCACGCTTGTAGTAAAGGCCGGCCCTCCTTTCGGTGATATTTCGGTGCCGATCGCACTCAAGAGCTACGTCTACCTCGGCGAGAATACCGGACTCGTTCGGCAGAGCCAGGATCGCAAGGACGTCAGCATCTCGATCCCGCCGATCGCCTTCGAAGTTCCAGGCTTCAACTCGGTGGCTGTGCGCGCCGGCGGCAACTGATCCGACTCAACGATTTCGATCTCGTTGCAAGGGGCTCCGTACTACGGGGCCCCTTTTCTTTTTGTCAGAGCAATGTAACCGCCCTACGTTGGCATGCCTCGCAAGGGGTGAATCGGAGGAACAATGGATCTTGCCAACACCGTACCTGACCGCGATACTCGCTTTATGACTGCCTTCAAGGGCGTTCAAGCCATGGCGGAACGGTATGCACTCTCCCTCACGTCTGACCGCGACGATGCCAAGGATCTGCTGCAGGAAGCCATTGCGATCGTCTGGCGCAAGTTCGACGACCTCCTCGACCCCGCGGCGTTCAAGAGCTATCTGCTGACGGTGATGACCAACCTGCATCGACGTCGGTTTCGGCGTCGACAGATCTTCACGCCGCTCGAGGACGACCTCGCCGAAACCGTCGAAGACACGTATCCGCAGCCCGACATCACCACGGAGGGCGCACTCCTTCGCGACGCACTGGCTCAGCTCTCGGATAAAGCCCGGGAAGCGGTGATCCTCTTTGAGATCGAGGACCTGTCGGTGGCCGAGATCGCCAAGATCCAGCGCAGTTCGGTCTCCGCCGTCAAGGTCCGCCTGTTCCGTGCCCGAAGACAGTTGATGCAGATCCTCGGCATCTCTACAACTGAACCGCAACGTCCCACCGTCCCCCTCCTCTGACCCTTCACGAGCACCCCTATGTCACGATCCCTCAATCAACGCCTGCGGCACCTGACCAGCGATCTGGAAGCAACGCCGCTCCTCACCGAGACCGACATTCGTGAGGCGATGCACCGCACACCGTCCGCGCCGGCGCCCACCGTCCGCCCGTCGTGGTGGTCTCAACACAAAGCCGGATTTGCCATCGGTGCCGCATCACTGGCCGTGGCGAGCGTCATCGCCGTGGTCCTCCTGCCGGAGGACACAACACAGACCCTTCCTCGAACAGCTGAAGGCTCCAACGTGCCAGCGGAGACTCCACCGACACAAGAACGTGCTCGAAACAACGAGATGGCCATAGCCACATCGCGTGAGGATCTTGAGAGGCACGAGGGCCAAGGAGCGTCCAAGCCAGACGTCGGATCGATGGACCAGTATCATCGAGCATCTGCGGTCTCGAACAGCCCTAACGGTCTTTCCACAACCTTCCTGCAGCTATCCGTCGAAGAACTGGCCAACCTTGGCCTGACCGTTACTGCCAGGAGCATCCGCTATGAGGAAGGTGCATTCCGCATCACGGTCAGCACTAGCGGGATCGCTGCCCAGGGGGCACCACCATCGGCGCGCGAACACGTTACACCACGCCACATCTCGCTGTATCGTAACGGCCAGGTGTGGGCCTCGTGGTTCGATCAAGACGATCCGACCACCACACCGAACGATCTGATCCCCGTGCACGTCCATCTGGAAGCACCATCCAATGCGATGTTCCCCTCGGCCGAAGCGGTGTTGTGGTACGAACCCACCGAGGCGTTTGTGAACCAACTGACATCGGTCCATCAGCGCGAGATCGGCAAGGACCTGCAGTCGAAGAATGGCGATGCCGTCTACGTGGAGCGATCAACACAAGCGTCTCGCATCTCCGGCACGAGTGTGTTCCCGAATCCGGCACGAGGCACTGCGGCAACGCTGCGGATGACGATGGCGGAGGAGACCATCACCACAGCCGAGGTGATCGATATCAATGGTCGCACGGTTGTCCGCCTCTGGCAAGACCTTCGCCTACCCATCGGACAGTATGACCGCGAGATCGGACCTCTCACGGACCTCGCCAACGGTATGTATGTGATTCTGGTGGTCGATCGGGTAACCGGCGAACGCCTTGTGCAACGTCTTTTGATCGAACGCTAAACCGGAGCCCCCTATCATGACCCTACTCATCAAAGCCCTTGCCATTGCCGCCCTGATGTGGAGCTCCCTGTTCGTTACGCCAACGGACCCCATCATACCCGTTACACCTCCCGCTCCGCAGAAGGACTCCGTGGTGCAGCGATTCCCCGGCGTTTTTGTGACCGGCGAGAATGGACAGCCACAGCCGCTCGCGATCCGCAAGCTGGATGTGGACGTGGAGATCATGGGCACGCTAGCCCGCACCACGATCGACATGACCGTCTACAATCCGCACGACCGCGTGCTGGAGGGCGAGTTCAGCTTCCCGCTCAATGATGGGCAGACCGTGGCCCGATTCGCCCTGGACATCAATGGCAAGCTGCGAGAAGCCGTGGTGGTGAGCAAGAGCAAGGGACGTGAGACCTTCGAGGAAGTGATCCGCACCAAGATCGATCCCGCTCTGCTGGAGTGGACGCGCGATAATTCCTTCAAGACGCGGATCTATCCGATCCCGGCCAAGGGCACACGCCGCGTGGTGATCGCCTATGAACAGACGCTGACCAACACCGGTCGTGGGCTGGCGTACACGATCCCGTTCGCCTACCCGACACCGCCAGCGCTGTTCACCTTCGACTGTACGGTTGCCGGCATGGGAGAACGTCCGACGCTTACCGGCGGAGGTGGTCGGTACCTCCAGTTCACGCCGAAGGGACGCCAGTACACGGTACGGATCGCCGAGTCCAAGCCCAAGCTAGATCGCCCCTTCACCATCGACATCCCCGTGATGCTCGACGAACACGTGATCTCGGTGAACACCTTCGAGAACACCGATTACTTCGGCGCGTTCCTGACGATGGCTCCGGAGCTGCAGTCGACGCCTGCACCAACGAGCATGACCATCTTGTGGGATGCCTCGTTGTCTGCCGACCACAGGGATCGAACAGCAGAGTTCGAGGTCCTGGACGCGTTGTTCACACGGCTGCGCTCCGTGAATGTTCGACTGGTGATCTTTTCCGATCGGGTCTTCTCTGATCGTCGTTATCCTGTGGGTAATGGTAATTGGGACGAAGTGCGACGGTGGATCGAGACCACTCCGAATGACGGTGCCACGCAGCTGGGCGACATCCCGTTCGATGTGTACGATGACATGATCCTTCTGGTGAGCGATGGCATCTCTACGATCGGCACATCCACACCCAGAAGGGCTCGTGTTCCCGTGCACGTTTTGTCTTCCGGCGTCCCGGCCGATCATGACGTACTGCACACCATCGCCCGCGAATCCGGGGGCGCCGTGCATCCGCTTGGACAGGATGACCCAACGGACGTGGTCCGCCGCATGCTTGGTTCGCGCCGCCTGATCACGAAGATCCGTGTCCTCGATGGCCGGATCGAAGACATCCGTCCAACCGGTGTGATCCCGGTGGAACATGTGACCTCCATCACCGGCCGGCTCCTCTCCGAGAGCGCCACGCTTGAGGTGATCAGCAGCATCGACGGCGTTGATGAACGCACCGACGAGATCACCATCAGTGCATCGGAACACAAGACCGAGGGGCAGACGGTTGCCCGCCTCTGGGCCATGGGCGAACTGCAGCGCCTGAGTGCCGATCGCGTACGCAACGCCGACGCCATCCTGGCTCTCGGTCAGCGATTCACCATCGTCACACCGAACACCTCACTCCTCGTCCTGGAACGCCTCGAAGACTACGTGCGCCACAACATCCAGCCCCCTTCCACCGAGCCGGAATTGCTGGCTCTGTGGAAGAATCGGCGAAGCAGGATCATGAGCGATTCGCTCACCAGCAAGACGTTCCACACAGTGAACGTCATGGCCAGCCTTGAGCGCCGCCGTGGACTGTTGATGCGTCCGCACGTTTCGGTCGACACTCTTCACAGCGCGAACCTGTGGTCCGACACCACAACCCGCATCATCACCGGTGGAGAGCACTTTCGAATGGTGGAGTCTCTCGAAGAATTGGATTACGGCAGCGAGGATCAGGTCATGCGCCCTGCCTCCGAAACCTCCGGGACACGTGTATCCAACAATGGATTTACAGCGAGAGGCGCTCGCGTGACGTCTACAGGCGTGACCGTCGAAGGCGCGGCCGCACCCATGCGCACCACTCGCTTGGGCACGTCCAAGCAGGTTCTCGTCGATGGCCTGACCGTCACCGATGCCTTTCCGGGTGGATTCGTTGGCGACTTCAAGGACCTGTCATCGTCGATGCCAAGCCCCTTTGCCGTTCAGCTGGCAACCACGCAGCAGCGCGAACAATGGACCGACACGCTCAGCACATTGAAGGGGGCTGACCTGTATGCAGCATACCTGCGTTTACGTCCTCAATACCGCACGGTAACGGCCTTCTATCTCGACGTCTGCGATGCACTCAGAGCGGATCAACAAGGAGACCTCGCCTTGCGTGTGTTGTCGAACCTGGCTGAGTTGAAAGGCGAAGACGCCCGCGACCTGCGGATCCTTGGACATCGACTGCTGCAACTGAGCTACAACGATCTGGCCATCAGCGTATTCGAGCACGTCCTGCGTATCCGGGATGAAGAGCCACAGAGCTATCGAGATCTGGCATTGGCGCTTACGGCTGCCCGACGCTTCGACGAAGCTGCCCGGTATCTTACCAGGATCATCGAGAAACCCTGGCACAACCGTTTTCCCGAGATCGAGTTGATCGCAGCCATGGAGCTGAGTCGGCTCGTGAAAAAGTATGGCGCCGAGATGGATACCTCCGGGATCAACACGGCCTATCTCCTACCCGTCGAGAGCGATGTGCGCGTGGTGCTCACCTGGGATGCCGACAATTGCGACATGGATCTGTGGGTGACCGATCCCCGCGGTGAGACCTGCAAGTACAACAACCGCGATACCCATATCGGTGGGCACATGAGCGTGGATCTGACGGGAGGCTACGGTCCGGAAGAGTTCCTGCTGACCAAGGCTATCCCGGGGACGTATACCGTAAAGGTTCACTACTACGGGAGCCGACAACAGGATCTGGCGCGGCCAACCACCGTCCAGGTGGCCGTGTTCACGCGCTATGGTACGGATGAGGAGCGTGAAACAGCCATTACGTTGCGTCTGGATGGTGTAAGCCGGGTGGTGGACGCCGGCAGTTTCCAGGTGGATTAGCGGTCAGCGCCGTCGTCGGCTGATCCAGAGGTCGAGGCCACCGGATCCGCCCGGACGGTCGCTGGCAAACACCACGGAGCCGTCCGGGAGGATCGTCAGGTCGGAGTCGTCGAATTCGCTGTTGAACTCGGTAAGGGGCTCTGGTTCCTGCCAGGTGCCGTCGCGCAGTACGGTCAGAAACAGATCGTATCCACCCATGCCGCCGTAGCCGTTGGAAGCATAGACCAGCGAGTCGGCACTAATGAACACCGGCGTGATCTCATCCCCCGGTGAATTCACGGTACCGCTCAATTGCACCGGTGCCGACCACTGCAGGTCGGTACGGCGGTCACAGACCCAGAGGTCCAAGCCCCCTTCACCATCTGCTCGATCGGACACAAAGACCAGCCGCGTACCGTCGGGTGACAAGGCCGGCTGAGACGAGAAGGCGTCGGCCGCGATCGCCGTGATCGGATGTCCTTCATTCAAGGCTCCGTTGTCGATCGGCACGGTAAAGATCGTGGGATAGGACTGCCGTTCTCCGCGGACGAACGCCACGCCCACGGCTTCATCGCCACGGCCGAACGACACGTAGGCTCGGTGCTCTCCGTCGCGATTGAAGGTGCCGGTGCACTTCTGTGGACGATCAGCACCACTCATCAGCATCCATTGTGCGGCCGTGCCATCCTGCGTGCTGGTGTAGAACATCCGCTGCCGTGCCCGGTCCACACTCGGACCATACTCGTCAGCTTCGGTATTCACGATCACCCAGGGCGACGGAACCTCGAAGGCGGTGAACAAGCCCCCTGCATCCGTCATCGCCTGAGCGAATGCGCGCGGTGCACCACAAACACCGATGAGTGCGATCAGAACGACCACACTCAAACGTTCAATTCCTCCAACGTTGAAGCGCTGTCTCATACTCCTCGCGTCTCCGGATCCCACACGAACTTGTGCTGCTGCAGCTGAAAGCGCACCTCCAGCTTGTCTTCGAGGATCCACTCCACCAGCGTGATGAATTCCAGCTTGCCGAACACGCAGCTCATCAGGACCGCGGCACAGCGCGTCGGCAGGTCGTAGTCGCGCACGATCATCCGAGCGTACTCGTAATCCTCGCGGGAGGCGATCACGAACTTCACCTCGTCACGCGGACGCAAGGCTTCCAGGTTCGGCAGAAAGTTCAGGGTCATCATCTTCGAGTCCGGACACTTCACGTCGATGATCCGGATCACCCGTGGGTCCACCAACGACACGTCCACATGTCCACCGGTCTCTACGGCCACTTCGTAACCGTTGTCGCAGATCAACGCCATCAAGGGGAAGGTGCCGAATTGTTCAAGGGGCTCGCCACCCGTGAACTCCACGAACCCGCATCCGATGGCCTCGATCCGGTCCAGGATCTGCTGTCCGGTCATCATCTGCATCTGCTCCCGGTGGTCCAGCGCATAGGGCGTATCGCACCACGAGCAGCGCAGCTTGCAGCCTTGCAGCCGCACGAAGGTGCAGGGACGTCCGGCTCGCGTGCCTTCTCCCTGGATCGAATAGAAGATCTCGCTCACGTTGAACGTCAACGTGCGCGGATCATCGGTCGGGAGGGTGTCCAGCGTGGGCTGCTGCATGGGGCAAAGTTACGCGACGGTCTGATAGGTGCCCGATTCGAAGGCGGTAATGAGACGTTGTCGCAGGGCGGCGTGTTCCGTCTTGCGCAGATGAGGATCTTCCTCAACGAGGGCGAACGCTTCACGTCGGGCTAGCTGAACGATGTCGCCATCCTCTACCAGGTCGGCAAAGGAGAATTCGGGCACACCGCTCTGCCGCGTGCCCATCAGATCGCCCGGTCCGCGCAGACGCAGATCCACTTCGGCGATCTTGAAACCGTCGGTGGTGTCTTCGAGCGTACGCAGGCGCACAACGGCCTTGGCGCCGTCTTCGGCGTCGGTCTTTTTGCGGACATGGTATCGGAAGTGATCCTTGGTGGCCAGAAAGCAGTAGGAGCGGTGAGCGCCACGACCCACGCGGCCCCGCAGCTGGTGCAGCTGGCTCAGCCCAAAGCGTTCGGCGTTTTCGATCAGCATCACGGTTGCGTTCGGAACGTCTACTCCCACTTCGATCACGGTGGTGGCTACCAGGACGTCGTAGGCTCGATCCAGGAAGGCCTGCATCGTGTCGTCCTTCTCGTACGCCAGCATCTGTCCGTGCAACAACCCCACCTTCAGATCGGGAAAGACCTCTTCCTGCAGGAAGGCATGGTGCTCCACAGCGCTTTTCAGTTCGAGCTTGTCGCTTTTTTCGACCAGCGGGAAGACCACATAGGCCTGACGTCCCTCGCGGATCTGCTCCCGGATGAACTGGTAGGTATTGGGCAGGTTCGATTCGAACACGATCTGCGTGCGGATGGGGATACGGTCCTTGGGGAGCTCGTCGATGATGGACACATCCAGATCTCCGTAGAGCGTCATGGACAACGTGCGGGGGATCGGGGTGGCACTCATCACCAGGATGTGGGGCGTACGCTCCTCATCGGCATGGGATCGCTTGCCCAGGCGTCGGAGTTCGGCCCGTTGAGCCACACCAAAGCGGTGCTGTTCGTCGATCACGATCAGTCCCAGGCGATCGTATTCCACGTCGCCCTCGAACAGCGCATGCGTTCCTACGATGATCCGGGCCTCGCCGGACGCGATCCGGGAACGGGCTTCCGTACGAGCCT
>JANJTN010000046.1 GCA_024711065.1 bacterium | reverse complement strand
TCAATGCGTGGGCATCAATCCGGCCAACCTGGGCTTTGTGCCGGTGACCGAGGTGTACGACCTATCGGCCCCCTTACAACCCGGTGTCGAATTCAAGAAGCGCTCCATCGCCTTTACGTTGATGGAAGGGGGCGTGTCGCTGCATAGCGATGCCCTGAATCGCTCGGGTCTGTTCGACATGATCACGCAGACGTCGTCCGGCTCCTTTACTGAGGCCGACAAGCGCGCGGCCGCTCGGGCGTTCATGGACAACGGTGTGCGCTTCAGCATCGATCTGATGGCCGTTGGAGCGTCGTATCAAAGCGACTCCTGGGGTGGCATCGCCCTTACGTGGCGGGAGCGGATCTCGGGTACCTACCTCTTCAACGAAAGCGCGTCGCGACTGGCGTTTGAAGGACGCTACTTTGACTACTTCGATTCGCTGGACGTGAACTTCAACGGCGACACTGTTGGCTATGCTCGCAACCCGCAGACGTATTCCGAATTGTTCGACGGCACCCGTCTGAGCACACTGTGGTTCAGAGAGCTCGGATTGTCCTACGGCTTGAAGGTGGCCACGATCGCCAACAGCGTCGACGTGCACATCGGTCTCTCCGGCAAGGTGCTGCTGGGCTATGCCTATGTGGATGCCAGTGTGGTGCAAGGGGCTCTGGTGGCGCGCTCAGCCATCAGTCCCCTGTTCGGGATCAGCTACGGCAAGGCCACCACACCGTCGTTCATCCCGGGTAATGAATTCGTTCCGGTGGGTACCGGTGCGGGATTCGATGTTGGCGTCACCGTTGTCTGGGACCGACTGTCCGTGGGACTGAGCGTGGTCGACATCGGCCGCATCGTCTGGGACGGCAACGTGTTCCAGGCCAAGGACACCATCCTGAACGGCATGTCCAGCACCGGCTTCAACAGCTACAACATCTTCGAAGAGGCTCCGAAGATCACCGGCGAAGGAGCGTTCTTTAGTTGGGACGGACTGGGGCAGGCCTCATCGGACCTTCCAACACGGCTTCGTCTGGGCGGTTCGTGGGAATGGACATCGCGCTGGACGTTTGGCTTTGATGCCATCTTCCCGTTCAACACCGCGGCGGGCGCCCTTGGCGAGCCCCTTGTTACCGCCGGCGCCGACTGGCGTCCACTCCCCTGGCTCAAAGCCGGCTTTGGCATTGGCGGTGGCGGCAACATGGGCGTCTTCCTGCCGGCCAGCGTGATGTTCAGCCTCTTCAACAACCGCTGGGAGCTCGGCCTTTCGTCGCGCGACGTGATCACCTACCTCACCACCGACCGCCCGATCCTAAGCCTCGTGTTTGGGGTGGCACGAGTGCGGCTGTAGGGGGCTCTATCTGAGGGCTGATACAACGGTCGATGACCAAGCCCCTGACGACAACACTCTTAGTACATACACACCAACCGGCAACCGTCCACAATTGAGTTCAATGAGTCCGGATTCATCAGCAAGATCGGTGTGCAATACACGAACCCCATTGATCGCGTAGAGTTCAATAGTCTGCAATCGTGACTCTGTTCGAATGCGCAGGCTGTTCTCCGTTATCCACGCGATGGGACGGTTTTGAGAGGCCTCGTGCCATTGATCATCCACTGAAACGGCTGTGGCTACATTGTAACCAACAACGAGGCCTTCGTTTGTTCCAAGCCACAACAAGCGCCGCTGCGCATCATACAGCCCGCACCGAGGCCTGTCAAAACAATCACCCAGCCAATCGACGACAGTCCCAGTACTGTGATCGACGATCGCAGCGACTGAATCCGTACGATACCTCACAAGGCATGAACGCGTCGGCGTTAATCGAACGACGTCGATCACATCATCATACGGCCAGCGCAGAGTTGTTGACCACAGTCCAGAAGAATCTGCTTCGTGAATACCGTAAGTCGATACGATCATCCTTGAGGTAACCATGATCGCATCTGTCATCCTCCAGTTGGCTTGTCCAATATTCTTGAGAAGAATCTTTGTTTCGTCTGTTCTAAAATCATGTGAGGTGATCGATGTCGTGAACTTGTCGAAGGGCGTTGTCATTATGAGATAGTCACCGTATCCAGCATCTGCAGAATAAGCTTGGTAGGTGCGATAATAGAATTGGTCTACTGGGGAATCCGGCATGATCCACACATTGCCGCGACGGATTTCATGCAACGACTCAACACTCGGAGAGTGTCTATGGTAGGAACTCCAATACATTGCCCTTTTACCTGTTGCAGTATTGTGCACGACATCTCTCGTCCGGTTCATGCCTGCAATCATCCCATTGCCAATGATCTCGGGGATGAATAGCGGAACCTTACTCTCACCAATTCTGCCCCAAACGGTTGTGCTTCCAGTAGGAAGGTCCACCTCTTGTATTTGTTCGCAGGGGCCACCATCATACCACGAATTGGAATCAGCACTCCACTCATAACGCCAACGACTCGAGTCATCGCAATCAAAAACGTTACGGACGATTCTTGCACCAAGGAGGAAGCCATCGTCCACCTGCTGCGGCACCCCTGCCGTGCGGGAATTCGAGGTCGACGTACCCCGAGCTCCACTCGCCCATAATGTGTCTCTTCGATAGATGTCAGGGACTAGGAGAGTGTCACCGCACATCTTCAATCGAGTCACCACACCGATTATCGCTCGATCAAATGCGACCACACCCCGAGGCCTGGGCACGTGAATCTGATGTAATAATGTCTTTGTCTTGGAGGGCTGGCTATCGATCTCGACGTGGACGACAAGATCGAGTAAGCCAGTTCGAGTCGGAGATACTTCAATGGTATCCCATTGCACCCGAACGTCAGCTCCTTCGCATTCAGCTCTGATGCCTGTTACAACTCCATCGACAAACGTATATAGCCGCAGTCGAGCGCTGTCGAGAATGTTGACGGTGTCCGGACCACTTATACTGACTGAGTCAAGAGCGTCAGCGTATCGACTGTAATCGACACTAATGCGAACTAAAGAATCCTTATAGGGAACGAACACGGCATCCCCCTCTGGCGCAAGTATTGCTGTGCTGAGAGGAAAAGTCGCGTCACATTTAAATGCGCCAAGTGTATCTTCCCCCTCGCTGATCAGATCTCGAACGATGAAGCGACCAACAACGGATTCTGCGTTCGCTACGTCGCGACTAATAGTGTATACGTAGTGGTTAGTTGAGAAGGGGTACCATCTTCGATGATCTTCCGTCACTCCCGCAATGGAAAACTCACGACCATTTCCGAACCGGAACATATTATCGTACGGCCGTACAAGCAGGAGACCGTTGTCAAAGGGGTACCAATCATCTGAGGACAGGTCATACGACAGAAATGGATTACCATTCAACCGTCCTCCGGCACTACGCCACGTTCTTGGAGGTTTATACGGTCGAACTTCTCCCGAATGATAGTGCACGGTCGACACTATGGAGTGTGTTCGTTGCGGTGAGAACTTATCCCGGTCAGTCATTGGCACGACTCCATCAAACCGAAGCGTATCTCCGTCGATGGTAAATGCCAACGTTGTCCCCTCACGTTCTAAGTAAATACAGTAGGTGTAAAAACGAAACAACGAAATCAAGAATTGATCGGGCCTGTGACCGGAAGAGAGATGACACACCTCTCCGCCCGGATAGTAGATTCTACGATCAATAGCTCCAATCGTGTCAACTGTGCGGGTTGCTTCTCGGTATCTCGGAATGAAGATCAGGTCTCTGTTTGCAGAATCTCGATGTGACGAATGGCTATAGGTAACAGCATTCCCGGATACAATGACGCCGCGACCATTTTCCGATGAGTCGACCCATTCATAATTAGACTCATTTATTGTTTTGCGACGAATCGTGTCGATTGGATCTCCGGTTAGGCCATTGTAAAGTACAAGCGCATTTCCGCTAGTGAACGTCAGAATGCGTGTACCGTCCAAGGAGGCATCGATGACATTACCCGAAATAGGCACGATCCAGTCGTAGCCGGCCTCTTGACTTTGAAGTGCTACAACTCCAATGACCCCAACTACCCAAGGAAGCATTATCCGACGACTGCCGCCGGAAATTCGTTCCAAGAATCTTCTGAGTGTAATCATATTGCTCTTACCGTAAGAACGAACATCGGGTCACTGCAGTGAAAAATCACGTTGCCGATTTAGAATCCGTCTGAAGTTCTCTGCATCGGCCATGTACGCATCTGAACGACTTACGGCGACATGCCGGGTAACAGAATGCCCGGCTTGGTAGGTAATCCTACCAAGCATAGGCTTCCGGCGCCTGGTTGCCCGGACCCGGCCAGATCTCGTCGAGTTTCTGCAGGGTGTCGGCATCCAGCGTGATGTCCAGACAGGCTACGTTGCGGTCGAGTTGGTCCACGGTCCGTGGACCGATGATGGGGCTGGTCACTCCGTCGCGCTGCAGGATCCAGGCCAGGGCCACGTCGGCATAGTCCAGGCCGATGTCGCGGCAGAGTTGTTCGTAGGCTTCGACTTGTGGACGGATCTTCTCGGCGGCTTCGAGGAGGGCCGGACGTTTGCGGCGCACACTGTCCGTCTCCGAAAAGATGCCGCACAACAAGCCCCCTCCCAGAGGACTCCACGGGATCTGTGCCAGGCCGTAGGCCTTGCACACCGGAAGCACTTCGAGCTCGATGTGCCGATTGCGCAGGGAGTACACGCTCTGATCACTCACCAGTCCCAGGAAGTGTCGCTGCTTGGCGATCTCGTTGGCCTGGGCAATGTTCCAGGCGGCGAAGTTGCTGCTGCCCACGTAGCTCACCTTGCCCTGGGCCACCAGCGTCTCCATTGCTTGCCACACCTCGTCCCACGGTGCCGAACGATCGATATGGTGCATCTGGATCATGTCGATGTGGTCCACCTGCATCCGCTTCATCGAGGCTTCCACGGCGCGCCGGATGTTGTAGGCCGAGTTGCCGCGATCGTTCACATGATCGGTCATCGCCCCATACAGCTTGGTGGCGATAAAGACCTGTTCGCGGCGTCCACCTCCCTGGGCGAACCACCGACCAATGATCTCTTCGGTAAAGCCCTTTCCCTTGTCGTAGCCATACACGTTGGCCGTATCAAAGAAGTTGATCCCGTGTTCCAGCGCGCGGTCCATGATCTCGAAGGAAATGGCCTCTTCCTGCCAATACCCGAAATTCATGGTTCCCAGCGTGAGTTTGGAGATCTTCACACCCGTCCGACCAAGTTGAGCATACTGCATAGTGGAGTCCGTTATGGCGATTGGTGAAATTGTCTGGCACGATCTAACGATCCCGAACGCGGATGAAGTTCGGGATTTCTATCAGAATGTCTTAGGATGGACATCATCGGAGTTCGATGGCGACTTCGTGATGTCCGCCGATGGTGCCGCTGAAGGCTCCGTGACCGGGACTACCGGCGTCTGCTTTGCCCGCGGATCCAACGCCGATCTTCCACCGGTGTGGCTGATCTACATCCAGGTTGCCAGCGTCGAGGTAACCTGTCAGCGAGTTCGAGATGAAGGGGGCTCGGTGGTCACTGGTCCACGGTTGATGGGGGGCCGCGCATTCGCGGTGATCAAGGACCCTGCCGGGGCGGTGCTGGCGATCATCGAGTAGTTTCCTCGCTGGCGCTCGGAATGACGCCTGCCGGATGGTGCGTAGAGCGTGCCATTCCGAGCGTAAGCGAGGAACGAACAGTATCTTTGCCGGATGCACTACCCGTTTTCCGACATCGAGAAACAGTGGCAGGATCGCTGGTCGTCCGAGCATACATACCGCTCCACGGAAGACCCGTCCAAGCCCAAATACTACGTCCTGGACATGTTCCCCTACCCGTCCGGCACCGGCCTGCACATCGGCCATCCGGAGGGGTACACAGCCACCGATATCGTTAGCCGCTTCAAGCGCATGTGCGGCTACAACGTGCTGCATCCCATGGGCTTCGACGCCTTTGGCCTGCCCACCGAACGTCAGGCCATGGTGGAGAACATCCACCCCACGGTGATCACCGAACGCAACGTGTCCACCTTCATGCGCCAACTGCAGCGCATTGGTTTCGACTTCGACTGGACGCGGATGGTGAATACCACCGATCCGGAGTACATGAAGTGGACGCAATGGATGTTCCTGCAGATCTACAACGCCTGGTATGATGCCGACAAGAACAAGGCCCGGCCGATCAGCGAACTGCCGATCCCGGAACACCTTTCCGATCCGCTGGAGATCGAGCGTTACCGCGATGAACGCCGCCTGGCCTACATCGCCCACATTCCGGTGAACTGGTGCGAAGCGCTGGGCACCGTGCTGGCCAATGAAGAAGTGGACGAGTGGGTGGGCAAGGGCTATACCGTGGAACGACGTCCAATGCGCCAATGGATGATGCGCATCACGGCCTATGCCCAACGGTTGCTGGACGATCTGCAGACGCTGGACTGGCCGGCGTCGACCGTAGAGATGCAACGCAACTGGATCGGCCGCTCGGAAGGGGCGGAGATCCGCTTTCCGGTAGCCGATCACGACGCCGTGATCACGGCGTTTACCACGCGGCCGGATACGGTGTTCGGAGCCACCTACATGGTGCTGGCACCGGAGCATCCGCTGGTGGATCGGATCACGACCGAAGAGCAGCACATCACGGTGGTCGAGTACCGTAACGCCGCAGCACTGAAGAGCGACCTGGAGCGGACCGAGCTGGCCAAGGTCAAGACCGGCGTTCCTACCGGTGCCTATGCCGTGAACCCGGCTACCGGCGAACGCATCCCGATCTGGGTGGCCGACTACGTGCTGGCACATTATGGAACCGGCGCGATCATGGCCGTTCCCGGACACGACCAGCGCGACTACGACTTTGCCCGCAAATACAGCCTGCCCATCGTGCAGGTGGTCGGACCCGGCAGCATCGACGATCATGCCTTGACCGAGCCCGGCACAGCGATGAATTCCGAGAATGCCTCGGTATCGCTGAACGGTCTCTCCACCGATGAAGCCAAGCGCACGATCTCGAACTGGCTGGAAGCCACCGGAACCGGACGTGCGAGGATCCAGTTCAAGCTGCGCGACTGGCTGTTCTCGCGGCAGCGATACTGGGGCGAGCCGATCCCGATCCTGTTCTTCGACGACGGTACGAAGCGCTCGCTGGATCTGGACGAATTGCCGCTGGTGTTGCCCGAGGTGGAGGACTTCAATCCGAAGGGCACCGTGGAGTCGGCACTGTCCACCGTCGACAGCTGGGTGAACTTCACCGACCCCAAAACCGGCAAACACGCGCGGCTCGAAACGAATACGATGCCGCAGTGGGCCGGATCCTGCTGGTACTTCCTGCGGTACTGCGATCCGGAGAATACAGACCGCTTCGCTTCCACCGAACGCGAGCGTTTCTGGATGGGCGATTCCGGCGTGGATCTCTACATCGGCGGTGCCGAACATGCCGTGCTGCACCTGATGTATGCTCGCTTCTGGCATAAGGTGTTGTTCGACTTGGGACACGTGTCCACCGCCGAGCCCGTGAAACGTCTGTTCCACCAGGGCTTGATCCTGGGTGAGGACGGTCGGAAGATGTCGAAGTCGCTCGGCAACGTGCTCAATCCGGACGAAGTGATCGACCAGGTTGGTGCCGATGCCCTGCGCCTGTATGAGATGTTCCTGGGTCCACTCGAAGCCTCGAAACCCTGGAACACCAAGGGTGTGGAGGGGATCACGCGCTTTCTGGACCGCGTCTGGCGTCTGGTGGTGGCCGACGATGGCTCACTGCGGACCGACCTGCAGGACGTTGCCCCGACGCCGGAGCAGGATCGTGTGCTGCATGCCACCATCAAGAAGACCCGCGAAGACATCGACGCGCTGAGCATGAACACGGCCATTGCCCAGTTCATGATCTTCGTAAACGAGTTCACGGGTGCCGAGGTACGTCCCAAGAGTGCCATCGAACGGTTCCTGCAGTGCCTAGCCCCCTTCGCCCCACACATTGCGGAGGAACTCTGGCACCGGATGGGTCACACCGAGAGCATCCACCTGTCGGCCTTCCCCGAGGTGGACGAGACCAAACTGGTGCAGAACGAGGTGGAGATCGTGCTGCAGGTGAATTCCAAGATCCGCGGCAAGGCCGTGGTGCCGGTGAACGCCGACCAGGCGGCCATGGAGGCCATTGCCCTGGCCGACGCCACCGTGCAGAAGCATCTGGAAGGCCTGACCATTCGCAAGAAGATCGTTGTGCCAGGGAAACTGGTGAACTTCATCGCCAACTGAATTCCGGAGACCGCATGAAGGTTGTCCCCACCCGCCTGCTCGTCTCGATCGCCGCTGTCGCTCTGATCGGTGGTGTGGCTACCCACGCCCAGATCAGCTCGGAGCGAGGGATCACCTTTGATGGTCCGTTCGGTGTTGGCCAGCTTGGTAAGGGGCTTGTAGACGAAGCCTCGGGTATCGCCGCGGGTCGGCTGAACAAGCACCTGTTGTGGATCCACAACGACTCCGGCGACCAGCCCATGGTCTATGCCATCAGTCCCACCGGCGAGATGCGCTGCTCGGTCCGCGTAGAGCTAGCCAAGCATGTGGACTGGGAAGACATCGCCATCGGTCCCGGACCCCAGCCGGGTATCCCCTACCTCTACGTTGGCGACATTGGCGACAACGCCGGCAAACGGTCATCGATCACGGTGTATCGCGTAGCCGAACCTCGGGTAGAGGACGGCACCACCATGATGTCCGTAGCTGCCGAAGCACTAACCTTGACGTATCCCGATGGTGCACGGGATGCCGAAGCGCTGATCGTGGATCCGCTCACGCAGGACCTCTACATCGTGACAAAGCGCGAGGCCAAGAGCCGCATCTATATGGCCAAAGCGCCGCATCCGGCGGGATCGACGCGCAAGCTCACGTTCGTGGGCGAGCTGCCGATGAACTTCATTACCGCCGGCGATATCTCGCCCACCGGAAACGAGATCCTGCTCAAGAACTACGTGTATACCTACTACTGGTCGCGGACGGGTAGCGAGCCCCTTTCCGTAGCCCTGAAGCGCTCGCCGACCAGGATCACCTACATGCCCGAGCCACAGGGCGAGGCGATCTGCTTCAGCGAAGCTGGTACGGGCTACTACACGATCAGTGAGCGGGCCGATACGGCCTTTGCCACCGAAGTGGTGTATTACGGCCGACGCAGCGGCGAGCTGGGCGACCCCGTTCCGCCGGTGGATCGCGACCGACCGAACATGACGCTGTCGCCCTCTCGCGACACCGAGGGCATCTACGACCTTCGCTACACGGTACCGCTGTACGCACCGATCAAGATCTACGTAACCAACGCCGTGATGATGAAGGTGCGCATCGTGGAAGAGCACACCAACGAGGCAGGTCTGCAAGAACGCGAGATCGATCTGATCGATGCCCCCAACGGCACCTACGTGGTGGTGCTCCGCACGGGAGACCTGTACAACGCGGTGCCGCTGGAAGTCAAACGCTAGAACGATCCGGGAATACTCATCCCGGATACTATCCCGGATGAGTTATCCCGGATGGTTGCGGACGGCTCGGACCCAGACCACGAACGTTGCCAGTGCCGGGATCCCGAAGATCGCCGCCGAAGCAATGTAGGCCGTGGGCAATCCCTCGGCGTCGCCCAGGGCTCCGATCAAGGGCGCAAGTCCAACGAACACCAGGCGCACGCCTAGTTGGCGGACACTCAGTACGGTGGCCCGGCGCGATGCATCCACCCGCTTGTTGATACGGCTCGTAAAGATCGGATTGGCGATCCCGCGGATCAGGTAGAACGCCGCGAACATCGGCAACACCCAGATCATCGGCCACAGTCCGATCACCAGCATCGACGCCGCCGCCAGGGTGATCAGCACGCCAATGGTGCGCTTCTCGCCCAGCCGCTTCGCCACAAACCCGGCTCGTAGTGAGGCGACCCCCACCAGCACGTTGCCGGCGGCCCAGATCGAACCGAGCCACCCAACCGGCACACCGATCAGGATCCAGTACGGCTGATACATCCACAACACCGTCAGCGTGGACGCACCAAGGAGCGACGCCGTGAGCAACATCCAGCGCAGGCGGTAGTCCGTGATCACCACATGCGCCACGGTATCATAGATGTCGCGCCACCCCACCTGACGTCCCTCATTGCGGTGTTCGGCCGGCTCCGTGAGCATCCACGCCAGCGGGATCATCGGCAGCATGATCACGGCCTGCACCACGAATGGCAGGTGCATGGACACGGACGCCAACAAGCCCCCTGCCACTGCGGCTCCGGCCTCGGAGAAGTTGCCCATGGCCAGCAGGCGCCCCTCCTGGTAGATGGCGGTCTGGCTCTGCCCCAGTTCGGACAACGTGTCGTAGAGCATGGCCGAGTCCGTCCCGCTCACGAACGCCAGCCCCATGCCCAGCAGCAGCTCGGCCATCAGGAATCCGGAGAACGAACCGGCAACGGCATAGAACGCCCACCCCGTTACGGTCAGGCTCACGCCGATGATCATCGTACGACGGCGGCCAAGCACGTCGGAAAAGTAGCCGCTCGGGATCTCGATGGCGATCATCGTGGCACCGAAGATGGCCTGCAGCCACATCACGTCCTGCATCGTGAGCCCATGATGCCGGTAATAGATCACGATGATCGGGATGGTAAGCATGGCCATACCGAAGACCTTGATCAGTCGTAGGAGTGTGATGTTGCGCTGTAATTGCGCTGCTCGTGTCATGTGGTCCTCCCTGAAAACAGAACAGGCGACCGATCCGGTGGGGATGGGTCGCCTGTGAGTGCTCGTGCGTTGTGGTGAACTAGGTCATCCAGCGTCCCCTGTCTGGTAGATAGCATTGTCCTTCGCGTCTACGAACGGCAGACACGGGACTTGCACCGACAGAATGGTAGTATGCTGGATCATCGTACCTTGATAGGTAGAAAGAATCATGCCAAATCGTGAAAGGGGCTTGTTGATGCTACGCTCGGTTGTGCGAATCGTGTTGCTGACCATGGTTCTCTCCGGAATCGCCGGTACCATCGCTCGTGCCCAACATCCGGCCGTGCAGGATCGCTTGGAGCAGGTTTGCGCCATGCTTGGCGGCACGGCCCCGAAGTTCGATACGGTCTTCACGGAAGCCTTCCTCCAGCAGGTCCCCCCCATGCGCCTGGCCATGGGGCTCGCACCGCTGGTGCAACAGTATGGTGCCTGCCGGCAGATCGCCGTTACGGCCGTGGACAACGAGTTCAGCGGCAAAGCCGAAGCAGAATCAGACTCCGGCTACATCTATCCGATCACCTACTCGATCGAATCGGCAGCGCCGTGGCGGATCAACGGGCTGTTCATCGGAGCCCCCTTCAAGCGGGCGGCATCCCCGGACCAGATCGCACAGCAACTCGCAGCGCTCGACGGACAGACGTCGCTCTGCATCCGAGACCTTTCCCGGGCCACCACACTGGCGGCCAAGGATACGGCATCGGCCCTGCCCATCGGTTCGGCATTCAAGTTGTACGTTCTCGGGGCGTTGGTCCAGGAGATCCTGCAGGACCGTATGGCGTGGTCCGATGTGGTAGAACTGAACAACGCGTGGAAGTCGCTGCCTTCGGGCGTGATGCAGGACTGGCCGGCCGGGGCTCCGGTGACCCTGCACACGCTGGCCACGCAGATGATCTCGATCTCGGACAACACGGCTACCGATCACCTGATCCACCATCTGGGAAGGGGCTCGGTAGAGCAGATCCAGGCAGAGATGGGACACACCAGACCGGAACTCAACAAGCCCTTCCTGACCACGCGCGACATGTTCGCCCTCAAGTTCTCCCGCAACGGCAAACCCGCAGAGGTCTATGCGGGGTCCACCGAAGAACAGCGACGGAACATGCTTCGAACGGTCACGCCGTCCATCCCGCTGGATAGCATTCACTTTATCGAAACACCGGTGCTGCCGGACAAGGTGGAGTGGTTCGCTACAACGGCCGAACTGTGTCGGGCAATGGACTGGTTGCGGCGGCGATCGAAGGAAGCCGCTGCGAGCCCCCTGATGGGTGTGTTGGGTGTGAACGCCGGAGTGGACATGAACGCAGCTGCATGGAAGACGATCGGCTATAAAGGCGGCAGCGAGACCGGCGTACTGAACATGACCTATCTGTTGGAACGTCAGGACGGACGCTGGTTCGCCCTTTCTGCGTCGTGGCTGAACGCCCAGAAAGAGTTGGATCTTGCCGTCTTCGCCGGGATCGTGTCGAGCGCGATTCAGGTGCTGGAGGGTCAGAAGTAATGGAGCCGACGGCCGAGCTTGAACAGCTGTTCACACTGGCGCAGGACCTGGGTCAGCGACGCGAGGCGGGTCCGTTGGAAGACTGCCTGAACCGGATCGAACACCTTCTGAGTGGAACCGCATCCGATGCCGACGCACAGCGAGCAGAACTCATGCGCCATCGAGCACAAGTGTTCTTCCTGCGGGATGAATTCGAGTTCGGGATCAGCAGGGCAGAGCAGGCACTCGAGGCCTACACGGCCTTGGGTGACGACGTGAACATGGCCAAATGCATCATGCTCATTGGCAACTGCCTGAACCACGCCGGCCGATACAGTGAGTCCATCCAGTACCACCTTAAGGGCTCCGGTATCTTGGAGCAACTCGATGATGTAGAAGCCTATTGCTGGTCGTTGATCAACGTGTCCGTGTCCTATCTGGGACT
>JANJTN010000161.1 GCA_024711065.1 bacterium | reverse complement strand
ACCCCCCCCCCCCCCCCCCCCCCCCCCCCCCCCCCCCCCCCCCCCCCCCCCCCCCCCCCCAACGTGTGTCAGACAGTTGGAATGCCTGAGTTGGTTCAGAACAGAAGAGGGATGTATGAGAGCTCGATCGAACGTGACCTATGTGAGGCAGCGCTTGACGCAGATCCTGCTCATCCTTGCACTATTGGTGGTTGGCGCACCTGTTGTCTTCGCACAATGGCACATGCACGGTACCATTCCGGATTCATGGGGTGATGTGCATTGGGACGAAGATCGTGGTTCGGTGTACACGTTTGGACGCTCGTACAATTCTTTCCGATCTCTCGATTCCGGTGTGACGTGGGAGATCATGCCCATGAAGGGACTCGAACTTTTCGCCAGTCAAAATATCGTCTCAACCGATCTCGCCGATAATGGCGGGATGTACTTGAGGGCAACGTTCTATGGTGCTGCAAAACTGACCTTCGTGAGCCACGACGGCGGAAATTCGTTCACACGGCTGGTGAAAGATCCCACTCAAGCGCAGGACCCAACGAACAACGACTATGACTACGGATTCTCGCGTGCGCACCTTTCGGTGGTACAACCAAACCGCGTATTCCTGCGGTCGCCTATGCTCGAACCGCAGACGGTGTACTGGACAGAGGATGACGGCTCGACCTTCAGAGTGGAACGACCGGCACAACGCCTGGAGAATCTGAATCGCCCGACGATCCTGGAAGTGACTCGCGGGGTTGCAGCGATCCCGACGTGGGATCATTGGTCGATCCTGCCGGCAGGACAATACGATCTGCAACCAACAACGGTCCCGACCACCATCGACAACTGGACTCAAACCCCGTCAGGCACGTTTCTAGGGCATACATGGAACTCCAGGATCTACTATAAGAACCGTAAGGACACCAGCTATCAGGTACTCTCACAGGCAGGTCCCAATGGGATCCTGGATCATACCGGAACGTTCGCCCGATACGTGCACGACTCATTGCTGGCGGCTGTGACCACAAAGGGCGCCGTGTTCTTCATGTCGGATAGCGACACTGTCCCGCGACTCGTCTTTGACCCCGGACTGACGTCGACAAGACAGCTGATCTGGACGGAGATCCTGTCCATTGGCGTCGGTGTGCGTTACGAGATCCCCACCGCGCCTCAGGATCGTAGGGTCCACACGGTGTTGATCGACCCGGAAGGCAAGGTCGTCGCACATTCTCGAGCGCCTGGGCGTTCAACCACTGGCGGTACGCTGAGCTACGAAGCGTCGCGACACTGGTTCCGACCGATCACGTCGCACAGGTGGGTGCACCAGCAATGGACAAGTACCGATGCCGGTGGTACATGGTGGGCTCTACGCCGGACAGAGCAGGTCGACAGCGTCTTCAATCCGTATGCGTATGAGTTGATCGGCGTTGAACCTGATGGCTCGGTCTTGTTTACGGATGCTGAACATCAAGACCTGTATCGACTCCGAGGAGATACCACCTTCTACATATCGCCGAACGCAGCTCCGGTGACCTACGCTCGCAGTCCGGGAAGCCGCTCAAATCCTGATCTAACGCTGATGTTCATCGAAGGGGTACCGCAGATCGTCGCTGTTCCAGATGGTTATCTGATCGGTGGTAATGCGGTCTCAAGATGGTCGCGTGACTTCCGATTGATCGACACCGCACTGAAGAAACGGTGCCTGGCTATCGATGTTGGAACCAATGGTTTGGCATTTGCTGGAACCGATACGCTATATCGCTCAACGGATGGTGGCCGGATATGGCACACTCGCCTGAGTGTGAAGGACCTAACGGCAACCAGTGCACTATACACCAAGATCAAGGACATTGCCCACTCTAGTCGGGATACCGTTGTGATCGGTCTGGCCGGATGCATTCAGGTGCGCGGATACGATACCACCCTGGTCTCGTTAGGCGGGCTGTGGTCTTCGACCGATGGTGGTGTGCGCTGGACCCGCGGTACCGGCGTCGATTCTGCACGAAACGTCTTGCAGGTGGAGTCACTCGGTAACGGAGAGTTCATTGCCATCACATGTACCAACAAGTTCTCACAGAACCTGGATAGCGTGCTGTCGGCAGCGACGATCTACTACGAGAACACTACGATCGTTCGCTCCGCGGACGGCGGCCGGACCTGGTCGGAAGTGATGTCCACGCGAGAATCCATGGATGTGCGAAGATCCTACGGCCAGTCCTCTAGCCTGACCGTGGTCGGTGATTCGATCTGGTTTGCCCACCCGGAGACCGGACTCTTTCTCTCGGAAGACCGAGGTATGACGTTCTGGCCGATCAAAGCCACGGTCGACATCGATATCACCAGCGTGGTACCATTCGAGGGATCGAGCATCCTCGTTGGTGGGAAAGGTGGTGTCTATCGTCTGGACGACCCCCAACTGGATCGCACAACCGGTGTTGCTGGTGCTGCGATGCCGAGCCATCAGCTGGTCTGGCAGGGATCGGCTGTCCACGTGAATCCAGCATATGTCGGCGGCACGCTCACAGTCTTCGACCTCGCGGGTCGATCGGTCTACGCAGCGGGAACAATTGCTCGCGAAGTGGATCTCTCGCATCTGGCACCGGGTGCCTATGTGGTGGTGGTAACGGATCCAACGATGCGCCAGCGGACGTCAGGTGCCTTTCTTCGCCCATAAGGAGATCTCCTGTAGAATAGCCGCACCCATGTCCGCGTTGGTAGCACTAGCAACCCACCGATACCGTTCATCCTTGCGGAACCAGGTGAGCTGACGTTTGGCATAGCGCCACGTGTTGGTGACCATCTGCTGCAGGGCTTCGTCTTCCGAGAGGCGTCCGTGTAGCACGGCGATGGCTTCGGCGTAGCCAACCGTTTGGAGCGATTGCGCGGTTGGTGTGATGCCCATCTCCAGCACTCGGCGTGTTTCGCTGAGCAAGCCCCCTTCCCACATTTGCTGGCATCGCTGCGTGATGCGGTCTCGGAGTGCGGCGCGATCCACGTCGATCGCAAGGTAGGTCACATCGGCAGGGTAGGGGTCTTTCCGAACATCCCAGGTGGACGAGAACGGACGCCCTGTGATGCGGATCACTTCCAGGGCGCGCAGCACACGTCGGGGATTCTTGTCGGCGTATCGCTCGGCTGCCATGGGATCCAGCCGGTGCAACTCGTCCCACATCGCGTCGCGTCCACGCTCGTCCAGTTCGTGTTGCAGCTGCTCGCGCATGGCTGGTTCCGGGGGTACTACGTCCTGCGACAGACCGTCGAGCGCTGCCGAGATGTACAGACCCGAGCCCCCTACGAACACCGGCAGATGACCTTCGGGAATGGCCGTCAAGGCGGCGCGGGCATCACGGGCATAATCGGCCGCACTGTACGGTTCTGTGGGCTCGAGAATGTCCACTAGGTGATGCGGGCACACCGCGCGTTCCTGGGTCGTAGGCTTGGCCGTGCCGATGTCGAGATGGCGATACACTTGCCGCGCATCGGCGATGATGACCTCGATCGGGCGATGGCGGGCCAGCTCGAGTGAGGCAGCGGTTTTGCCGGATGCCGTGGGGCCGGCGATCACCAGGATCTGCCGACGCTCAGCCATCGGCCTGCCACCCCTCCACGCCGATCAGGGGCACGAACTTCACCGGACCCAGATCTTCGACATTCCATGCTTCGTCGGCGGTGCGGGTAACGCGGTAGAGTGTCTGCTGTTCCAGATCTCCGACCGGGACGATCAGGCGTCCACCAATGGACAGCTGCCGTGCCAGCGGTTCCGGCACGTCCGGTGCGCCGGCCGTAACAATGATCCCGTCGTAGGGGGCTTTGCCGGTGTAGCCAATGGTGCCGTCGCCCACGCGGCATTCGGCGGAGAGTCCCAGGGCAGCGAGGCGCTCCCGTGCCTGGGCCGAGAGTTTGGGGTGACGTTCGATGGTGATCACCTTGGCACCCATGGCGGCCAGGATAGCCGCCTGGTAGCCGCTGCCGGTACCGATCTCCAGGATCTTCATCCCGTCGTGTACGCCAAGGGCCTGCGTCATCAGCGCCACGGTGTAGGGTTGCGAAATGGTCTGGCGGTCGTCGATCGGCAGCGCCGTGTCTTCGTAGGCGCGGTTGCGCATGAAGTCCTGCACAAACCGTTCACGGGGCACGAGGTCCATGGCCTGCAGCACATCCGGATCGGTGATGCCGCGGCTGCGGAGGTGGGCGATCAGCGCGTGGCGCTGTTCATCGTAGGGACCAATGATGCGAGAACGAGCGGACATGTCGGGGGTCAGGCCGTAGCCAGATCAGATAGATGATGTTGGAGGGTTTCTTCCAGGCGGTCGTCGGGCACATCCAGCTCCAGCATCCCCTGGTAGGCAATGCTGATGCTTCCCGTCTCTTCACTGACAATGATCGCCACGGCGTCGGCTTGTTCGCTGATACCCAACCCGGCGCGGTGGCGGGTGCCCAGGTTGCGTCCACCCACACGTTGTTCGCTGCTCAGCGGCAGCACGCATCGGGCAGCAGCCACAACGCGGCTGTCGATCACCACGGCACCATCATGAAGGGGGCTTCGGGGGTTGAAGATGGACAGCAGCAATTCGCTCGACACCTGCGCTTCGAGGGCCACCCCGGTCTCCACGGTCACCCGGATATGCTCGGCTCTGGAGAACACGATGAGCGCGCCGATGTGCTTGTCGCTCATCTGCCGGACGGCATCGAGCACATCATCGAGCGTTTCGGAATTGCTGGTGCGGACGAACAGACGGAACAGCCGCGACTGCGTGATCATCAGCATCACGCGGCGCAGCTCGGGTTGAAAGAGGACCACAAAGGCGATCAGGCCCACATCGGCCACGCGGCGCAGCACCCAGTTCAGCGTCTTCAGGTTGGCGGCTTCGGTGGCAAAACCCAGGGCCATCAGCAGGACAAACAGCATCAGCACCTGCACGGCGATGGTATCCCGTAGGGTGCGGTAGACCACGAAGAACAGGATCGTGACCAGCACGATGTCGAACACGTCGATCAGCGTGATGGATAAAAAGCCGAATCGGAACAGCTCGATCATGATCCCTTGGTGGTTGGTCCGTCGGAGCGGTTCTTACCACGCCGCTCATCATCCATCTCATACGCGTGCACAATGTCGGCCACCAGACGATGCCGCACCACATCCATCTTCTCGAATTCCACGAAGTCGATGCCGTCGATCCCGTTGAAGAGCGTTTGCACGCCGCGCAGGCCGGACTCCACGTTGCGATGCAGGTCTACCTGGGTGATGTCTCCGGTCACAATGGCCTTGGACTGCTGACCCAGGCGCGTGAGGAACATCTTCATCTGCATGCGGGTGGAGTTCTGGGCTTCGTCCAGAATGATGAAGGAATGGTTCAGCGTGCGGCCGCGCATGTAGGCCAGCGGAATGATCTCCACGATGCGGCGTTCGATCATGCTCTTGAGTTTGTCGGGGCTTACCATATCAGCCAGAGCATCGAGCAGGGGACGCAGGTAGGGATCGATCTTCTCGGACAGGTCGCCCGGCAGGAAGCCGAGGCTTTCACCGGCTTCCACGGCCGGGCGCGAAAGCACGATGCGGTTGACCTCGTTGGCACGCAGCGCGCTCAGCGCCATGGCCACCGCCAGGAAGGTCTTGCCGGTACCGGCCGGTCCAATACAGAACACCAGGTCGTTCTTCTGCACCTTCTGGTAGTACTCTTTCTGCCGCGGTGTGCGGGCCCGGATCACTTCCTTCTTACCCCAGAGGATCACCGAGTCGAGTTCTTCGGACGTCATCGGAGGAGCCGAGCCCGACCGGCCCCCTTCCACCAGATCCATGATCATGGACACGTCGGTCAGCGTGAGCTTGCCGGTGCGGCGCAGCGTATAGCTGAGCTCGCTCAGGATGCTTTCGATCTGCTTGATCTCGGCCGGTTCGCCACGCAGGATCACGGTGTCGCCACGGACGGTGATCGTGGTGTCGAACTTGTTCTCCACCAGTTGCAGATGGGTTTCTTGTGGACCAAAGAGTTCGACCGGGTCCACATCGGTGATCTTGATCTTCTTTTCAGCAGTATGCATAGAGTGCGAATATGTCAGAAAAAGCAGAACGGCGACCCGCTACTGCGGATCGCCGTTCGTTCGTCGATGATCGTTGTGGTCAAGATCAGTTGCCGGCTTCGTTACCCGTGGTGTTCGTCGCACCAGCTTCGCTGGCAGCGGCTTCGGCAGCTGCGCGCTTGTTGCGCCAGTACTTGCGTTCGGCCTTCAGCTCGTCGCTGGTCTTGGGACCGGCCGGCGGGATGGTGAGTACCCAGCCTGGCTGGATCACGTCCGGATTCTTGATCATGTCCGTATTGGCTTGCCAGATCTTCGGCCATTGGAACGGATCGCCGTAGATCTCGGCGCGACCGGAGATGTTCCAGAGACAGTCGCGGTTCTCGGCCCAGGTGCCAACGGTGTAGCCCTTGATCTTCTTCTCGCGGTACAGGCCCTTGATGTCGCGGGCCAGAGCGATCACACGATCATAGAATTCCGGCAGGGCGGCAACGCGCTCGCGGCGCAGCTCGTTGAGCTGTTGCTCGAGGGCTTTGACTTCGTCCTGGCGATCGGCCAGCTGGTCGTCGTTCATGCGCTGCATTTCGCGCACACGGCCTTCGATACGGCCCAGGCGTTCGCGGAAGCTGTTCACGTCGGCTTCCGAGGCACCGATGAGCGAGTAGATGTCGTCGTTACACTTCTTCAGGTTCTGCACCGCCGAAGCCAGATCGGTCTCGGCCTTGGTGATGTCTCCCTTCAAGCCGTTGAGCTTGTCGGAGAGTACCTGGTTCTGTCCACGATACTTCTCGATGCGGGCATCAGCCTCGTCGCACTCGAGTTCCTTGTCCGGCTTGGATTCCGGCGGCGGCGGTACGCGGTCTTGTGCCATGGCGGGGATCAGCATTCCACCACAGAACAGCGCGAGCAGCAGGAGATTCTTCATCGTTGTGCTCCTTTCTTAGCGTTGTTTTTTGTTGGTGGATTTGGTCGGTGCCGGTGCTTCCGGCTCGACCGGTGCGTTCGGGTCCCAGTCTGGCCAGATGTTCGGCCACTTGTTCATTTTGTCTTGCACGAATGCTTTGCGCTCGTTGCACTTGCGCACTTCGCCTTCACGAGCCGACAGCTCGTTGGTGATGCGCGATTTGTCGCTCTCTGCCTTGGCGATATCGGCATTCAGCTGCTTCTCTTCCGTCCGCAACTGATCGATCATCGCCTGCTGCTCTTCCTTGATGTGGCAGGTACACGACGTGAGCACAAGAGCCGCGCCGAATGCTGCCGTAGCGAGCATCGATGCGCGTCCTTTTCGACTTGCCATACGTCCTCCGGTGATTGAAAGGCTGTGTCTCTACAAATTCGATTCCCCAACAGCGGCATCCGACTGACCCGCTGCCCCAAATGTTCCAACGGAACACGCAAATATACAAGTGCCTTGTTCAACAATGCCCTACGTGTTTACCACAATAACCGTTCTTTACCTGGAGCGACACCGGAGCCCCCTGCAAGCTCTCGTGTGATGCCGTATCTTCGCGGTCTATGAGCACCGAACTCTCCAAGTCTTACGTCCCGCAAACAGCCCAGAGCCACTGGTATCCGCAGTGGCAGCGCCTGGGGATCTATCGATCGCAACCCTCGGCCAAGACGCCGTACAGCATCCTGATGCCGCCACCGAACGTGACGGGTATCCTGCACTTTGGCCACATCCTGAACCTGACGCTGCAGGACCTCTATATCCGCTGGCACCGGTTGAAGGGGGCCGAGGCCTGCTGGTTCCCGGGGATCGACCATGCCGGGATCGCTACACAGACCAAGGTCGAACAGGAGCTCCGCAAGGAAGGACAAACGCGGCACGACCTGGGCCGGGAAGCGTTCATCGACCGGGTGTGGGAGTGGAAAGGGAAGTACGGCGGCATCATTCAGGAGCAACAACGTCAGCTGGGCGTCAGCTGCGACTGGGATCGTTCGCTGTTCACCATGGACGATCATGCTTCGCAGGCCGTCCGCGATGTGTTCATTCGCCTGTTCGACGACGGCCTGATCTATCGCGGCAAGCGCATCATCAACTGGTCGCCCGTGGCCATGAGTGCCTTGAGCGACGAGGAAGTGATCTACAAAGAGGTCCACGAAGAGATCTACACGCTGCGGTATCATCTCGAAGATGGCAGCGGAACGCTGCTGGTGGCCACCGTGCGGCCCGAAACGATCTTTGCCGACGTGGCCGTGGCCGTAAACCCCAAGGACGAACGCTATCGCCACCTCCTTGGCAAGAACGTGATCGTGCCGATCAGCGGTCAGGCCGTGCCGATCATCGCCGATGATCATGCCGACCCGGAGTTCGGGACCGGCTGCGTGAAGGTGACCCCGGCTCACGACCCGAACGACTACGAGATCGGCATTCGTCACGGCCTGCCGATGCCGCAGTGTATCGAACCGGACGCTACGTTGAACGCGCTGGCCGGAGCCTTTGCCGGGCTGGACCGATTCGTGGCGCGCCGTAAGGTGGTCAAGGCCCTCGAAGAAGCCGAGCTGATCGAGAAGGCCGAGAAGTACAGTCACAACGTGGGCTTCTCCGAACGCGGCGGCGAGCCGGTAGAGCCGTACCTGAGCGACCAGTGGTTCGTGAAGATGGCCCCACTGGCCGAACCCGCGCTCAAGGTGGTGCAGGACCAACAGATCCGCTTCTACCCGGAGCACTGGGTAAAGACCTACGAACACTGGATGACGAATATCCGCGACTGGTGCATCTCGCGTCAGCTGTGGTGGGGACATCGCATTCCGGTGTACTACACCGAAGATGGACGGTTCACGGCTGCCCGTGACGAAGCTCATGCCCGCGAGAAACTGGGCCTGGCTGCCGATGTGGCCGTGCACCAGGATCCCGATGTGCTCGATACCTGGTTCTCCTCCTGGCTCTGGCCGCTGACCACCATGGGGTGGGCGGGGCCGGAAAGCGGAAAGCAGAAAGCAGAAAGCGGAAAGCAGAGGTCCGATCTGGACTACTACCTGCCCACCGACCTGTTGGTGACGGGACCGGACATCATCTTCTTCTGGGTAGCCAGGATGATCATGGCCACGCTGCGGTTCGACGGACGTATGCCGTTCAAGGATGTGTACTTCACGTCCATTCTGCGCGACGGCCGTGGACGCAAGCTGTCCAAGTCGCTCGGCAACAGCCCCGATCCACTGGACGTGATCGAGAAGTACGGCGCCGATGCCGTACGATTCACGATGATCTACCTGGCTCCGCTCGGATCTGATGTCCGCCTGGATATCGACGAAGCCACGCAAGACATTCCGTCCATGGAGATCGGCCGCAACTTTGCCAACAAGGTCTGGAACGCCTGCCGCTTCCTGCAGATGAAGCGCTCCGAGATCGGTGAAGGGGGCTCGTTGGTGACCTTCGAACCGTCCACTGCCGACCGCTGGATCGAATCCCGATACAACACGGCCGTGGCAACGGCCTCGGCCGCACTGGACGATTACAAGATCACGGAGTATGCGCGCACGCTGTACGATTTTATCTGGCGCGACTTCTGCGACTGGTACGTGGAGATCGTGAAGGTACAGTTCGCCGACCAGACCGACGCGGGTTACCGTACGGCGCTGCTGGACCACGCCTTCCGGATCATCGAGGGCACGCTCACGCTGCTGCATCCGGTGATGCCGTTCCTGAGCGAAGAGCTCTGGCACGGACTCTACGGCTATGGCGAAGACCAGAGCATCAGTGTCCGCTCGGCACCGGTGGTAGATCCCACCCGCATCGATGCCGAAGTGGAATCCCACTTCGACCTGCTGCAGTCCGTGGTCGAAACCTTACGGCGTCAACGCGCCGAGATGGGCATCCCTCCGGGCAAACGGTTACCGGTACACCTCTCGGCCCCGGCCGATCTGGTGCCGTTCCTCGAAAGCCAGCGCGCCGTGGTCTCCTCACTCGCCCGCGTGGACGAGCTGGTGATCGGCACCGGTCTGTCCAAGCCCCCTGCCTCCGTGGCCGACGTGGTCCGCGGCATCGAAACCTTCCTCGTGGTGGAAGGCGCGGTAGACCTGGACAAGGAAAAGGAACGTCTGGAAAAGGAACACGACCGACTCACAAAGGCCATCGCCGGCGTGCAGAAGAAGTTGTCCAACGAAGGCTTCATGAAAGGGGCTAAACCCGACGTGGTCGAAGCCGAACAGAAAAAGCTCGCCGACTGGACCGATGCCAAGGAGAAGATCGAACGCAACCTGGCAACCTTGTAGTCTCTGTAGAGATGCAGCGAATTCTGGCCTTTATCGCGATACTGCTTCTAATCCCGGTGTTGGCCGTGGTTGCGTTCGTGATTCTCGTAGTGGATGGGCGCCCGGTGTTCTTCCTGCAAACGCGGGTCGCCAAGGATCGAGGGCGGTTCACGCTGATCAAGTTCAGGACCATGAAGGATGGATCGCTCACGCGTTTCGGTGCGTTGCTGCGGTCGACCGGGATCGACGAATTGCCGCAGCTCATCAACGTGGTTGTTGGAACGATGAGCCTGGTGGGGCCGCGACCGCTGACACCTGGTGACGTTGAGCGACTCGGCTGGTCATTACCAGAGTTCGATCCACGGTGGTCGGTGTTGCCAGGCATTACGGGACCGGCGCAGTTATTAGGTGTGTGCGACAAACACGAGACAATGAGAGCAGATTTGGACTATGTGAAGCATCGGACTTTAGCCGTCGACATGGCTATTCTCGCGCGCTCGATCTTGGTGCCTGTCATCGGAAAACGAACGAACTAAACACCACCGCGTCATTTCGCTCATGAATGTCCTTGTCAATGGCGTTGGGAACATCGGCACAACGCTTCTAGCTGTTTTGGCAGCCGAGAGAGATGTGCTCGGCATTGAACGCATCTTTGCATTGAAGAATACACCAACGACATGGCAAAAGCGAGAGCTGGACGTTCTTCAACGCCTCGATATTGAGGTCTGTACACGTGTGCCTATTGATGACTACAAGCCGCTGGAGACGATCGCGGGTGAGGTGCACTATGCGTTCGATTGCACGACGACAGGGCGGGGTATCCTGAATAAACGCCTGTACGACGAGTGGCCAAATCTGATTGGGGCGAGTGCTCAGGGAAGCGAGAAGGGATTCGGCAAGCCATTCGCATCTGGTTCATTACCGCAACACGTTGATCTTGGGCGTTATGCGCAGATCGCTTCGTGCAATACTCATGCCTTAGCCTGCGTGCTGCAGGCTGTATCCGGTAATCGGCTGCAGGAGATGATCTGCGCGGACTTTGTGTTCGTCCGTCGCTCTGAAGATGTTGGTGCAAAGGGTAAGATGGTCGGCTCCAATGTTGTCGCACGTCATCTTGATTCCCACATTGGCACCCATCACGCGATCGATGTGATCGAGTTGTTGGGTCAGGATGCTGCTGGCAAGATCACGTCCTCAGACGTCACAACACCGAGCCAAACCATGCATGCCGTTAGGTTTTCCGTTTGGCTTTCATCGAATGTGACTGTCGCAGACCTTCAGCACCGCATTGCCTCAATGCCGTACGCAGCTACAACCCT
>JANJTN010000157.1 GCA_024711065.1 bacterium | reverse complement strand
GTCCGGCGAGATCACCGGCAGGATGTCGTCGTACGGACCATTCACCTGCGGACCCAGATTCTTCGGCAGATAGGTAGAGTCCTCCTGTGCCATGACCATTGCGGTCACGGACAGCATCAGCGCAAGTCCAACAACGATTCTTCTCACAAGCTCTCGAGCGAGGTGGTGTGGGTCGTATACCCACTCCCTGATTAGCAGATTAGCAGATTAGCAGATTACTTCTTGGTGATCGTCATTTCGATCTTTTCGAGCGGATTATCGCGGCCATCGCGCGGGCTGTTCACAATGGCGTCTGCCACTTCCATACCGCTGATCACCTTACCGAAGGCCGTGTACTGTTTGTCCAGCCACGAGGCGTCGGCCACGCAGACAAAGAACTGACCGCCAAAGCTGTTCGGATCCTGCGTTCGGGCCGCAGACACTACGCCACGGGTATGCTTGCGGTCGTTGAATTCTGCCTGCACCTTCTCCGGGTAGCCACCGGTGCCCCAGGCTTCGCGGGGTTTGTCCTTGGAATTCGGATCGCCACCCTGGATCATGAAGTTCGGGATCACACGGTGAAAGGCCGTGCCATTATAATAGCCTTCGGCAACGCGAGCTTCAAAGAAGGCACAGTGTTTCGGGGCAACGTCGGGCCACAGTTCCAGTTCCATCACGCCGAGCTCGGTATTACCCTGGCGGACGGTGATCAGATAGGTTGCGCGTTGTGTTGAAGCTTCTTGGGCCATGGCGGAAATGGTGCTAAGTGTGAACAGAACAACGGTAAGAGCTAGGACAAGTGTGCGCTGCATGAAGCAACTCCAGGAATGAGAAAATCAACGTGTGCGGATCCATTTGACCCTGATCGGACGGCGCGGAATACCATCGGTCTCACCCAGAAAACTTGGCTCGACCTCCACGGCACCGATCCGCTCGACCACATCCAGACCGTCCACGACGCGCCCAAAGATCGTGTATTGATGCGGAAGTCTCGATGCCGAATCCAAACAAATGAAGAATTGGCTGGTACCGGTCTGTGGAGCGGCCTTGCGAGCCATGGCAACAACACCCTTCATATAGCCGTGTCTGGCCGAAGGCGTGGTGGGATCGAGCTCTTCGGGAAGGGGCTCGCCGGAGGCGGTCTCGCCGCCGCGGCCCCACTCGGCTCGGGCCGACGCATCGCGTGTTCGCGGATCACCGAGCTGGATCACGAACGACTTCGATATTCGATGGATCAGGATGTTGTCGTAGTAGCGTCGTTGTACAAGGCCCAGGAAATTCTCCACCGTGAGAGGAGCGTCCTGTCCATACAGCCCGATCCGAATACGACCCATCGATGTCTGCATGGTCACCACCTCCGTGATCACGGCGGAGTCGACCGCAAAGGGTGCATTTATGGGTGTGTTCGTCGTTGTGGTCGATGGCGCTGCGGTGGTGGTGGCTGGGGCGGAATCGCCAGCCGGTGTGGGCGGCACTTCGGCTGGGGGCTGCGGTGCACAACCCACGAACAGGATCACACAGCCAAGCGCCAGGCGGTAGAACACGAACGGACGCAAACTGTGGGTGCGCAGGAATCGAAGTAAAAAGGCGATCGACCAGTATCCACTGATCAGTGCCGCAACCGATGCTGCCAGGAGCTCGGCTCCCCCATCGGCCCAGGAAAGGTGCTCCAGCTCGCCGATGAACTCCAGAATGCCGGCACCCAGGATCGCGGGAATGGACAGCAGGAACGAGAACCGTGCCGCGTGTTCCCGAGTAAGCCCCCTAACCAGACCGGCAAAGATGGTAGACCCACTGCGCGACGATCCGGGGATCAGGGCAAGGCACTGGGACAGACCGATCACAATGGCATCCAGGAACGTGATCTCGGACGACGTCTTGGTGAACGTTGCCTTGCTGTCCGCCCACCACAGCAACAGGCCCACGCCGATCAGTCCACCGGCGATCACGGATAGATCCTTGGTGAGCGATCCTTCGATCACGGGCTTCAACGCCAGGCCAACGACCACAATGGGTATGGTACCCAACGCCACCAACCACGCCATGCGGGCATTGTTGCTCTGTTGGGAAAGGGGCTTGCGGCGCGCGGTAAGGTTCTCACGGACAAAGGCCGCGGTCACCAGGCGGATGTCCGTCCGAAAGAACGAGAGCACCGCTGCCAGGGTGCCTAATTGGATCGTGGCCATAAAGGCCGTCCACCGCTCCGGATGCGCAGGGTCGATCACCTCCAGCCACGTAGCAGCGATCGTGAGATGCGCCGTACTCGACACGGGAATGAACTCCGTCAGGCCCTGGATCAAGCCCAGGAGGATGGCCGTGAGAATGGACATAGCTCCCAAAATAAGGACTTACACCACCAAGCCGGGGATTCTGTTACCCGGCATCTACAGAATGTAGAAATCAGTGAGCTTCGTTCCACGAGTTGCCGACTCCGGTCTCGACCACCACCGGTACGTCGCGCAGCGGCAGTGCTGCCTCCATCTCTTCCTTGAGGATCGCCGTCATGGTGCCGACCTCGGCTTCGGGTACCTCGCAGAGCAGTTCATCATGCACCTGTAGCACCAGCAGACTCTGCACCTGTTCGCGCAGCATCCGATCGTGCACCCGGATCATGGCCAGCTTGATCATGTCGGCCGCCGTACCCTGGATCGGCATGTTGATCGCCGCTCGCTCGGCCGCCGCTTGCAGTCCGCGGTTGTTGGCGTTGATGGTGGGAAACAGGCGGCGCCGTCCACTGAGCGTGGTCGCAAACCCACGCTGGCGGGTCTCGGCAATGGTCTCGTCGATGTACCGCTTGATGCCCGGATACTTCTCGAAGTACTGCGTGATGATCTCCTGCGCCTCGGTCCGCGAGATCTGCAATTGTTGACTCAGACCAAAGGCCCCCTGCCCATACATGATGCCGAAGTTCACGGTCTTGGCGATGCGGCGCTGATCGGTGGTGACCTCTGAAAGGGGCTTGCCAAAGAGGTTGGCCGCCGTGGCAGCGTGAATGTCGGCACCGGTGGCGAAGGCGTCGATCAGCACGGGATCCTGGCAGATGGATGCCATAATGCGCAGCTCGATCTGCGAATAATCGGCCGAGACGATCTTCCATCCGTCGCGCTGCGGAACAAAGGCCTTGCGGATCTGTTGTCCGAGTTCCGTGCGCACCGGGATGTTCTGCAGGTTGGGATCGGTGCTGGACAACCGGCCGGTAGCCGCCACGGTCTGATTGAACGTGGTATGCACCCGGCCTGTGCGGGGATTGATCATCCTGGGCAGCGATTCCACATAGGTAGAGCGGATCTTCTCGACCTGGCGGTAGTCCAACACCATCTGAGCGATCGGGAAGGTCTCGGCCAATTCGGTGAGCACGCTGGAGTCAGTAGAATAGCCCGTCTTGGTCTTCTTCTTCGCCGGCAGCATCATGTTCTCGAACAGGACCGTGCCCAGCTGTTTGGGAGACGCAATGGTGAACTCCTCACCAGCTTCCTTCCAGATCTCCTGCTCCAGGCGCGCCGCTTCCGTACGGGTGAAATCGGCGATGCGTCCGAGCGCTTCCGGATCCACGCAGATGCCGTTGTACTCCATGGTCACCAACACGTTCACCGTTGGGAATTCGATGGTCTGAGCCAATTCCATCAGTCCATCCTGCTCCAGGTGCCCTCGCAGCAGATGCGTGAGCTTCAACGCCAGATCGGCATCCTCGCCGGCATATTCTGCAACGGTAGCCGGATCCACCGTTCGCATCGAGCGCTGCTCGCTGCGCTTCTCGCCGATGAGCGACGTAATGGAGATCGGACGGTATTGCAGCCACCGCTCGCTCAGAGCATCCAGGTTGTGCTTCATGTCGGGATCGAGCACGTAACTGGCAAGCATCGTGTCGAAGGCGATCGGCGCCAGCTGGATACCGTACCGCCGCAGCACGAGAGCATCGTATTTGAGGTTCTGTCCGACCTTGCCGATCGAAGGATCTTCGAGAAGGGGCTTGAGACGAGCGATCACATCCTGCACCGGAAGTCCGTGGTGCAGATCGTCTTCGTCGAACAACACCTGTGCGGTCACGTCCGAACGGTCGTCGACATCGATATACCACGCCTCGCCCTCGCGAATGCTGATCGCTACACCCACGATGGCGCAGACCATCGCGTCGAGCCCGGTGGTCTCCAGGTCCACACTGATCTCCGAAGCCCCTTTCAATGCATCGAGTAGGGCGTCGAAGCCACCGGGTGTGTCAACAAGCTCATACGTGTGGGGGACGTCGAGCACGGTCTGTAGCGTGCCGGAGGTACCGTGTGGTCCGCTCGGTATGCTGTCCGATGCCTCGCGGGCATCGGCAACCACCACGCCGGCTTTGTCGGCATAGCTGGCAAACTTCTTGCGCAGTGTGGTAAAGTCCAGCTCTTCACACAACGCATCGAGTGCTGCGAAGTCCATGGGCTTGCGTTCGAGCGCTACCCTCTTGGCGTCTACCGGCACATCGGTATGAATGGTAACGAGTTTCTTGGAGAGGAAGGCGTTGTCGCGGGACTCTTCCAGTTTTTTGCGGGTGCCGGGTTTGTCGACCTGGTCGAGGTGTTCATAGAGGTTCTCGATGGAGCCGAACTGTTCGACCAGCGGCAGTGCGGTCTTCTCGCCGATGCCCTTTACGCCCGGCACATTGTCGGACGAATCACCGATCAGCGCAAGGGCGTCGATCACGTGTTCCGGGCCGACGCCGAACTTGGTGCGGACGGCATCGGCATCGTAGGCATCGTACTCGCCGACCTGTTTGCCGGGGCGCAGGATCTTCACCTTGTCGGTGACCAGTTGAAAGTAGTCTTTGTCGGAGGTCACGCACAGAATGTCGTGTCCGTCCTGCGATTCTCTGGCGGCGATCGTACCAATGATGTCGTCGGCTTCGAACCCCGGCATCTCCACCTGTTCGAGTCCCATAGCCGTGATCATCGCCTTGATGCGTCCGATCTGCGGTACCAGATCATCGGGAAAGGCATCGCGATGGGCCTTGTATTCCGGGTAGAGTTCGTGCCGGAAGGTGGGCTGTGGCGTATCGAAGACCACGGCGATCGCGTCGGGGTCGTGCTTGTCCAGCAACGACGTGAGAATGTTCGCAAAAGCGAACACGGCAAAGGTCGGCTCTCCGGTAGCCGACTGCATACCGGTACGCTGTAAGGCGTGGTAGGCTCGGAAGACCAGCGAAAAGCCATCGATCAGGATCAGGGGTCCAGGCATGCTGCCAAGTTAGGCACGTCGTAGATTTGCGCATGCACTCCTGTGAGATGTTGTGATCCCGGATATCTGGCTGTACAGCGGCTTCATCCTGTTGGTAGCGATCCTGTTGGCACTCGATCTGGGAGTGTTCAACCGCACGCCTCATGTGGTGCGACTGAGCGAAGCGCTCGGGTGGACCGCATTCTGGATCACGCTGGCCATGGCTTTCAACGGCTTTGTGTATTACACGCGCGGTCCCGAGGCAGCCACGGAGTTCTTTGCCGGCTACCTGCTGGAGCAGTCCCTGTCGGTCGACAACATCTTCGTGATCATCCTGATCCTGCGGTACTTCAAGGTTGCGCCTCAGTACCATCATAAGGTCCTGTTCTGGGGCATCGTCGGCGCCATTCTGATGCGGGGCTCCATGATCGCCGTGGGTGCAGCGCTGATCGCCGCGTTCGATTGGATCTTCTACGTGTTCGGTGCCTTCCTGGTCTTCACGGGTATTCGCATGGCATTTTCTTCGGAGGATGCCGAGGACCTTGAGGACAACACGGTGGTAAAGCTCTCTCGGCGGTTCCTTCGTGTTACCAACGAGTATCACCAGGAACGGTTCACGGTGATCAAGGAAGGGGCTCGGTATTTCACCCCCTTGTTCGTGGTGTTGCTGACCGTGGAGTTCACGGACTTGATCTTCGCGGTCGACTCGATCCCGGCCATCTTTGCCATCACGGACGACACGTTCATCGTGTTCACGTCCAACATCTTTGCCGTGATGGGCCTGCGATCGCTCTTCTTCGCTGTGTCCGGCGTGATGAACCTCTTCCACTACCTCAAGTACGGCCTGAGCCTGATCCTGAGTTTTATTGGCGTGAAGATGATCATCCTGCAGTGGGTGCACATCCCCACCGAGATCGCCCTTGGCGTGATCGCCGGCGTGCTGGCGATCTCCATTCTGGCATCGGTGCTGTTTCCGGAGAAGGAATAGGGGCGAGGGGCGAGGGGCGAATAGGGGCGTCGGCAACTCACCCGGCAAGTTTGTTTTCCCGGTAATTCAGGGGGTAAACCAGATCTCCCGGCAATTCACCCGGCAAGCTAGCTTCCCCGGCAACGTACCCGGCAGGCGCTTATCGGCAACGCCTACTTCACTATCCGGCGAGCACCCAGATAGCGCGGCTGCCAGTATCGGTCCGAGAGAGCCGAGATCATCACTCCGGACGACGTAGCCGAGTGGATGAACCGTCCATCGCCGATATAGATCCCCACGTGGCTAACAGACCGTCCATTGGTGTTGAAGAACACCAGATCGCCAAGCTCTAGGCCATCCTGCACTCGGGTGCCGGTTCGATACTGCTCAGCCGAGGTGCGAGGCAGATCGATACCGATGGCGGCGTAGCAGTGGACCACGAAACCGGAGCAGTCGAAACAGTCAGGCGTTGCCCCGGCAGAGCAGTACGGCGTGCCCTGAAGATCCTCGGCAGTGGTCAGCACCCGGTCCACCCGGTCGTTGCCGGAACGCGTGATCGAACCCGAAGAGGAACAGGCTTCGAGCACCATGGCTCCAAGCAGCACGATCAGCGCCAGCTTGAGCCCCTTTCCATGATGGAGTTTCGTTCGCATCTTCGAGTGGACTTCCTAGCACACAAAGGTACATGTGATGGAGACTTACCGCCGAGTACGCCGGTCGGTGTTCGAGTTGCTGGATGATACGCATCCCACGTTCAGCTCACGGATCATTACGGGTTTCCTCACGTTGGCGATCGTGGCCAGCATCGTGATCGTGATCCTGTCGTCGATGCAGGAGTTCAAGGAACATTACCTGACCTACTTGATCGACGTGGATTATGCGATCCTTGTGGTGTTCAGTATCGAGTATCTGGTCCGTCTCTGGGTCTGCGTCGAAGACCCCCGCTATGCACGTCCGATCCGCGGCCGCCTGCGTTACATCGTCTCGCCGATGGCGTTGATCGATCTGCTGGCCATCCTGCCAACGCTGCTGATGGGCATGGGCGTCAAACTGCAGTCGATCCGAGTTGCCCGTCTGTTGCGCCTTGCCCGCGCGATGAAACTAGTGCGCTACATGCACGCCATGCAGGTGATCGGCAAAGTGATCGCCGCCAAGAAGCATCAGTTGGTGACCTCGCTGATGTTCGTGTCCTTCATGCTGGTGATCTCCTCGACGATGATGTATGAAGTAGAAAGCGAGGTCCAGCCCGACGAGTTCTCCAGCATCCCCGCCACGATGTGGTGGTCAGTTGCCACGCTCACCACCGTGGGATATGGAGACGTGTATCCCATCACGCCGATGGGCAAGATCCTGGCGGCGATCTCGGCCGTGCTCGGGATCGGCCTGTTCGCTATTCCGACAGGTATCCTTGCCTCGGGATTCTCGGAAGTCGCCCTGAAGGAAGAAGAAGAGCGCGAACTCCAGTTGGCGATCGACCACCTGGAATCCGCCGGCCGCGAGGAGGCCGACCGGATCGCCGGCGCTGCACCTTTTGCCTTCTGCCCGCACTGCGGCGAACGGCTGCCGGCCTAACCCTGAACCATCTGCGCCTGCCGTTCTGGCGTACGTGCTGACACGCTAACCGACGAATTTTCAGCCCCTTACCGTCATTCTCAGCCAGAATGACAGGAAAGGGGCTTTGGCACGCTTTTCCAGAGTACGGGAGAGCTATTACAGGAGGGAATAGACAACATGATCATCAAACACATTCACAGGAGACCCGCCATGGGTATCATCAAGGTTGATCCGTTCCGTGGTTTCGACACCATGATGCGCCGAGTGAACGAAGTCTTCGACGATGTTCAGCGCGGCGGCATTCGGTTTGAAGTGGGCGATTTCGCACCACGCGTCGACATTTCCGACGACGATAAAGCCCTCATGATCACCGCCGAACTTCCGGGCATCAACAAGGAAGACGTCAAGATCACGGTCAACGAAGACAACGTGCTCACCATCCGCGGCGAGAAGCGCCGTGAAGAGAAGCACGAAGAAAAGAACTACATGCGCGTCGAGCGCAGCTATGGGTCGTTCACACGGTCGTTCGCCTTGCCGGACACGGTGATCAGCGACGATGTGAAAGCATCCTTCGACAACGGCGTTCTGACCATCGCCCTTGCCAAACGCGAACCCGCCAAGCCCAAAGAGCTCGAAGTCGCCATTCAGTAAACACCACACAGCTTAGCGCACACAGAAAGGACACCCCACGCGATGGGAAAGATCATTGGAATTGACCTGGGCACCACCAACTCGGTGGTGTCCGTGATGGAGGGGGCTTCCCCCGTTGTTATCGCCAACAGCGAAGGCGGGCGGACAACCCCTTCCATCGTAGCGTTCACCAAGAGCGGTGAGCGCCTGGTTGGTCAGGCTGCCAAGCGGCAGTCCGTGACCAATCCGAACAACACGATCTATTCGATCAAGCGCTTCATGGGCCGCCAGATGAGCGAGGTCTCCGAAGAAGCCAAGACCGTTCCGTACAAAGTGGTCTCCGGAGAGAACGCCACGGCCCGCGTCGAGATCGATGGACGCATCTACTCCCCGCCCGAGATCTCGGCCATGATCCTGCAGAAGATGAAGCAGACCGCCGAAGACTACCTGGGCGAGAAGATCACCGAAGCCGTGATCACCGTTCCGGCCTACTTTAA
>JANJTN010000129.1 GCA_024711065.1 bacterium | reverse complement strand
TGTGACGTTCCGGCGCAGCGTGGTTCTGACCCCGTAGAACTCTTCGGGTGAGTCCGGAGTTCAGTACCTTTGTGATTCTGTTGATCCTTCCACGACTTGTGAAAGCACCATGGCTGTATCCTGTACTGTAGCATCCAGAACCTCGATCAAGGCCGATGCCGTGATCGTATTTACCGTCGAAGATGACAAGGCGTTCAAGAGCACGCGCCGTTCCCTGATCTCGGACCTGCCGCTGCTTCAGCCCATGCTGGATGCGGGCGACATGACGGGCAAGAAACTCTCGGTCGCCACGGGATACGTAGGCACGGCAGCACGCGCACCGCGCTTCATTCTGGTCGGTCTGGGCTCCGCTGCAGAGGTCACCGCCGAAACGCTGCGCCGCGCATCGGCCACGGGTGTGAACCGTGCTGCTGCCCTGGGATGCACGCAGGTGGCCATCGAATTGCCGTCCGTTAAAGGCCTCTCGGCCGAAGACGTGGCCCACGCTCTGACCGAAGGCGCTGTTCTGAGCCAGTACTCGTTTACCAAGTACAAGACCATCAACAAGAACAACAAGCTGGTGGGCAAGTTCACGCTGATCACCGACGAGGCATCGCTGGCAAAAGCCCGCAAGGGTGCCAAGGCTGCCGAACAGGTGGCTGCCGGCGTGATCGTGGCGCGCGACCTGGCCAATGCACCGAACAACGAGATCTATCCGCAGACACTGGCGTCTGCCGCCCGTGCGCTAGGTCGCAAGTACGGCTTCAAGGTGTCGGTGCTGGACAAAAAGAAGATCACCGAACTCAAGATGGGCGGCCTGCTGGGTGTGAACCAGGGCAGTGTGCGTCCGCCGGTCTTCATCATCATGGAACACAACGGCGGCCCGAAAGGCCAGAAGCCGATCGTGCTGGTAGGCAAGGGCATCACCTTTGATACCGGCGGCATCTCCATCAAGCCGGCCGCTGGTATGTCCGACATGAAGGGCGACATGCACGGAGCCGCTTCAGTGATCGGTACCTTGGTGGCCGCGGCCAACATGGGCCTGAAGCGTAATATCATCGGCCTGGTGCCCTCCACGGAGAACATGCCGTCAGGCTCAGCCATGGTGCCGGGCGACATCATCTCCTTTATGAACGGCAAGACGGCCGAGATCGATAACACCGATGCCGAAGGCCGCTTGATCCTGGCCGATGCCCTGTGCTATGCCGACCGCTACAAGCCCGAAGCCGTGATCGACCTGGCGACGCTGACGGGTGCCTGTCTGGTAGCCCTGGGCCATGTGACCACCGGCATGATGGGCACCGACGATGCCACCATGCGCCGTCTGGAAAAAGCCGGCCAGCGGACCTTCGAGCGCGTGTGCGAGTTGCCCCTGTATGAAGAGTACGAAGAGCTGATCAACAGTGACGTGGCCGATATCAAGAACTCCGGCGGACGCTGGGCCGGCACCATTACGGCCGGTCTGTTCCTGAAGCACTTTGTGACCTATCCGTGGGTGCACCTGGACATTGCCGGCACCAGCAACCCGCCCAAGGGTGGACCCTACGTGCCGAAAGGGCACAGTGGCGTGGGTGTGCGTCTGCTGATCAACGCGATCCAGAACTGGTAACGGGCAAGCCCCCTACCCTATGACCGAGATCGATCAACGGCGCACGGCCTTTGAAGAAGAAGCGGTGCCGCACCTGTCGGCATTGTACAACTTTGCCGTGCGCCTGACCAGAGACCAGGATGATGCCGCCGATCTGGTCCAGGAAACCATGCTGAAAGCCTTTCGGTTCTTTGGCTCGTTCGAGCGGGGAACCAACTGCAAGGCATGGCTGTTCCGCATCATGAAGAATTCCTTCATCAACCGCTACCGGCGCACCAGCAAGGCACCGGACACGGTAGAATACGATGCGGTGGAGGAGTTCTACGAGACGATCAAGGATAGCACGGTAGAGACCTCCACCCTGGAGGCCGAATTGTTTGACAACGCTTTGGATGACGAGGTCTCGGCGGCGATCCAGTCCTTACCGGACGACTTTCGCACCGTGCTCATCCTCTGCGACATTGAAGGTTTAACCTACGAGGAGATCGCTGAGTTCATCGACTGTCCGATCGGGACGGTCCGTTCACGACTGCACCGTGCACGCAAGATCCTGGCAGCCCAATTGTCGACCTACGCTCGAGAGCGCGGGTTCGATGTGACGGATCCGACCACTGGGTCCGGCACACTGCCACTTGGCAACGAAGGAGACGTGTTATGATGCAGAACGACCAGCGGTTCGAGAAACTCTCGGCCTACCTCGATGGTGAACTTCCCGCAGCAGAAGCCGACGCTCTGCGTGCGGAACTCTCCTCGGATCCCGCCCTTGAACGGGAATACCGTCTCCTGAGCGCCACGCGGCGCACCGTGCGAGACCGTACCACCGCCCTTCGCACGCCCATCCCGGTAGACCTGGAACGGTCCATCCGTCTGGCACTCGGACGCGAAGTGGAACAGGCGTCGGCCGCACCAGCCTCGGACGGATGGCTGGATCGGATCCTGACCTGGCTGCGCACGCCGGCCTTTGCGATCTCGACCGCGGCCGTGGTCCTGGCCGTGGTGGTGGTGCTGACCATTGAGCGACCTGACGCATCCAACGGCGTTGCCGCATTGCGCCGTCAGCCGGTCGTGAATCTGTATACCACTTCCTACGACAACTTCAGCAAGATCCGCAGCGGGGATCTGCAGCTGGCCAAGGCTTCGTCCAACGCCGACGAGTTGCGGGAGTTCTTCCGCAGCAACGGCGTAACGTACGACGTGTTCTTCCCCGAACTCGCCGCCGAACTCCGTGGCGGTGTGGTGTCCGAACACCAGGGACATCGCTACGCCCATCTGGTGTATGGCGCTGGTGAGCACCTGGTCTATATCTTTGAGGTCGACGAAGCGTCCGTACAGGAGCAGACCGTGGCCATGGATCGTACCGTTGCCCAGGATCTGGCGGAAAGCCGCTGGCATTGGGAAGAACGATCCGGTGTGGGCACGATGTTTGTCTGGGAGAGCAATAACGTGATATGCTCTGCCGTCTCCGACCTGCGGACGCAAGATCTGTCCGCTTTGTTCACGCTCGAGAAACTCTAATGCTTCGTCCTGCTGCTCTCGCTCTTACTGCCCTGCTGCTTCTGTCGGCAGCGGCTCCGTCGGCCACGGCCCAAGCCCTGTCGGGCGTCTTTGTGGTGGAATCCGTCACCAAGACCGCCAAAGGCCGAGCGGTAGACTTTACGTGGAAGGACGGCGCCAAGACCCGTTCGTTCGCCGAAGCCACCAAGGGCAAGGTCGTGCTGCTGAACGTGTGGGCCACCTGGTGCGGTCCGTGCAAGCGCGAGATCCCCGACCTGATCGAACTGAACAGCGAAATGGCCTCCAAGGGCGTGATGGTCTTTGGCGTATCGGTCGACCAGCACGAGAAGAAGGTCGCCATGGTCACCAATTACGTCGAGAAGGCCGGCATCAACTACATCAACATCATCGACCAGTCGCCGCCCAAGATCGCCGACGCCTATGGCGGCATCAACGCCATTCCCACCACGTTCATTATCGACCGGAACGGTAACGTGGTGCAGAAGCTGGTGGGCATGAAGACCAAGGCCGAATTTCAGGCCGCACTGGAGCGGGCGCTCCAGTAAGCCCCCTTACCGCCAGACATCAAGGATCACCGACGGCTCCTGTTCTGCAGGGGCCGTTGCTATGTGTACGGCCGCCTGAATGCCGGCAGCCAGGTCCGGCAGTACCGATGCCTGCTCGGCGTGCACGGTGGCAAGGGGCTGACCACGGGTGACCTCGTCGCCTACATCCACCTGGAACACCACACCGGCCACAGGGTCGATCCGATCGGTCTCCACCCGGCGTCCACCGCCGGCCTGCAGCACTGCCTGCGCCACCGCCATGGGGTCGATCGCTGCAATAACGCCGCTGCCGGTGGCCTCTACAACGGCCTGCGGCGTAGCCGCATAGTGCGCGATGGAATCGGACCACGAGCCCCCTTGCCGCTCGATCATGCGATGGAAGATCTTCCACGCCGCCTGGGATGACCACGCCTGATGCACGCGATCGGCGGCTTCGTCTTCGGTGGCACAGATCCCTCCGAGCAGGAGCATTTCTTCGACCAGCGTGGAGGTTACCAGATGCAGGTCGGGGTGAGCGTACGACGGGTCTTGCAGAGCCACCTCGGCTTCGACCACTTCGACCCAGTTGCCAACGGCGGCACCCAGCGGGCGGTCCATGCGGGTACAGACGATGGTGCAGGGAAGGCCGGCTGCGTCGCACGTGCGTTTGATGGACGTTGCCAAGCGCTCGGCTTGGGCGCTGTCCTTCATGAACGCACCGGAACCCACCTTGATATCCATCACCAGGCCATCGAGACCTTCGGCAAACTTCTTGGACAGGATGGATGCCGTGATCAAGCCCACGTTCTCAACGGTGCCGGTCACGTCGCGTAGCGCATACAGGATCCGGTCGGCCGGAGCCAGGTCTGGAGACTGGGCCGCCATGAACATCCCGTCTGCATGCAGTAGCTGTGCAAGCTCCGTCAGCGGAAGATCCATGCGAAAGCCACGAATGCTCTCCAGTTTGTCGACCGTACCACCGGTATGGCCCAGTCCCCTGCCGCTGATCATCGGTACGGCCAGTCCACAGGCCGCAGCCAGGGGTGCCAGCAGCAGCGAGACCTTGTCGCCCACGCCACCGGTAGAATGCTTGTCCACCGCCGGCCTGCCGCCGGATCCGCGTTCCAGATGTCCACCGCTTCGCGCCATGGCCGTGGTCAGCGCAGCCGTCTCCGCATCGGTCAGATCGTGGATACAGGCGGCCATCAGAAACGCCCCGGCCTGGGCTGCCGACACCTCGCCGTGCACCACACCGCGAACGAACCGTTCCACATCGGCCGGTGCCCACGCGGCTCCCTGGCGCTTGTCGTTCAGCAGTTCCTTGATGCTCTTCATGGCCAACCCTACGTGTCGATTGCAGAAATGTAGCGCACTCAAACTACGAAGGACGGAAAACGGAAAGCGTCTCTGACCTACAGTCTGTGACTTACAGTCTCTGACCTACAGTCTCTGACCTACAGTCCCTGACCTACAGTCTCTGACCTACAGTCACATGCTTCCCGTAACTTCGCGCCATGGATCCAGCCAGACTGCCTCACAAGCTGCGCCAGGAGCTGCGCGAGTTGCGCCGCTCGGCCGTACGCGAAGCGCAACGCCGCTACCTGGCGGAAGGTCCGCACCTTGCGGCCGACATTGCAGCGTCGGACCTTCCACCGTTCATCGTGGTGATCCGCGATGATGCCGATCATGCCGTTCGCGAGATCGCCGATCGCCTGATCGCCAGAGGTGCGGTGGGGTATGTCTGCGGCGGGAACGATCTGGATCTGATCACCGATGCCGCTACACCGCAACCGATCGTGTGCGTGATGCCGTATCATCCCGAGCGTCCGGTGGGTGATCGCATCCTGGCGCTGGATGCCGTGGCCGACCCCGGGAACGTAGGCACCATGATCCGCACGGCCGCCTGGTTCGGCTTTACCGACGTTGTGCTTGGCATGGGCTGTGCCGATCTGTACAATCCCAAGGTGATGCGCTC
>JANJTN010000119.1 GCA_024711065.1 bacterium | reverse complement strand
GGGGTTCTTGCTCGACGCCTTGATGTTTGGCGAACCGCGGCAGGGTGGTATCGCTTTTGGTTTCTATGGTGTGGTTTTGTTTTTGGCGGGTACCGAGAAAATTCGCTAGGTTTTCGTTTTCCCCAAGACCACGTCCGGTCTCTCTCTCATGGACGGAGCACCATCGCCGGTGGATCAGCGTCAGCTCTCCGAACTTGGGATCACCGTCACAACACAACCATGAACCGACGCGAACTCCTCGGCACACTCATCACCGCAGCCGTCCTACCGTATGGACGCCTGTGGGCGGCAGATAACACCAAGTCGCGTCTGCAGCGGATCGTACAAAAAGCCAACGAGCAGAACTGGGTCGATCTGCCGATCGGCGATCTGATCGTCCGCATTGGCAAGGAGCTGCAGGGTACGCCCTATGTAGCCAACACCTTGGAGGGGGCTGGCCAGGAAAAGTGCCGGATCGACCTGGAGGGTCTGGACTGCGTGACCTTTTTCGAGGTCTCGCTCTGCATCGCTCGGATGCTGAAACTTGGCGGGAACTCACTTGAGGAATTGCGCGAAGAGGTCACCTACACACGGTATCGCGGCGGTGTCCTGAGCGGTTACGAGTCCCGACTGCACTACACGTCGGAGTGGATCAGTGATAACGTGACCAAGGGCGTGGTGATGGATCTTACGCAGGAACTTGGTGGCGAGCCCCTTGACATCAATGTCCACTTCATGAGTCGGAATCCGCAGTACTACGACAAGCTCAAAGCAGACAAAGCTCTGACCGCGCAGATCGCGAAGGTAGAGCAGACCGTGAATCGCATTCCGCGGTGGTTCGTGCCCAAGGAACGGATCGAGGATATCGAAGCCCGGTTACGCAGTGGCGATATCATTGCCATTGCCACGTCGAAAGAGGGGCTGGATTACGCCCATACCGGAATGATCCTCAGGTCAGAAGGGGAGGCGAAGTTCTTCCATGCCTCCACGACCAAGAAGAAGGTTATCGTGGACGTCTCGGTGTCTGAGTACGTCAGGAGTGTGACGTCTCACACGGGCATCACCGTTGTTCGCCCCCTTGAACCCTGACGTTAGAATCGAACGGTGACCACAGGTTGTGTTTCGATCATGAGCGAACCGGGTGGGTAGGCCTTCAGCAGCTGTCCGAGCGTTTCCGCGTTGCCCTCCTGCATGCTCTCAAAGTCTTTGAAGGTCGCCGGGTCGTTCTCCCAGACGTCTACCAGCTTGTCGAAATCCATGTAGAGCAATGTGACTGTGGAGGCGTTCGCGTAGGTGGCATTGGTTTGCGAGATCGGTCCGTCCACAACCACGCGTACGCTGATCCGCATGCCCCGAAGGAAGCCGGCCATCATGTCCAGCGTCTGGCGGCGTTCCTCGTCGGACGTCTGCTCTTGCACCGGTTCAGCGACCATGGCATCCGCTGTGGCCGAATCCGGGGGATTCACGATCGTAAGAATACCATTCTCATAGGTCATGCGCCACGGGTCGCTCTTTTCCGCGTTGTCGGTGGAGGGGTCGTCCTCACCGGTCTGAACCTTGTTGGCACCACGGTTTCCGTCCAGAACGATGTCGGCAACCTGAGGGGCCTGATACACGGCTACGTAGCCCTTCAGTCCATCCACTTCGATCTCTTTCCACTCTTTCAGAGATACCGTAGGGCCGAAGTCAGCCGCGTCCGCCCTGAGCGTGGAGTCGCTCCAGAGCGTGAGTCCCGAAGACTCCGTGCTATCACCCATCTCGCCAAGACTACTCATCATGGCCAGGAATCTCGGGGCGAAGAGCATGGAATCCGTGATGGTTGCCGATCCATTGCGATGGACCGTTACGGTGCTCGACGAACGCAGGCAGCCGGTGCTGACCAGGGCAAGACCAAGCAGTAGGGTGAGGGTCAGGTTACGACGCATGAGGATCTTCCTGAAATGGTTCTGCTGCCAAGTTACGCAGGACGTCGGCAGTGAAAACGCCCTGGATGGCCTGTGCTACTACTAGTGGATCGATCCGACGTGCCGCGATGGTACTCAGGTCCACACTGGTGCGGTCGAGTGCCATGCGCAGACGAGATCGCTCAGCCTCATCGATCCGAAGAAGATCCGCTACTTCCAGATGGGCCGGTCCGCACAAGATCGAACCGTGCTGCAGAACAACATTGTCGTCCAGAATGCGCTGGGCACTGCCCACCACCTTTCGTCCCGCATACAGGATCTCGGTTGCGGCACTTGCCGTAAAGCAGGCTTGTCCCAACGGACCTGATGCGGCGTAATGCTGGCGAAGATCTGTCGGCTTCGATGTTAGGTCCAGACGTCCGGGTACCACGGTACTGATCGCTTGAAGCAGGAGCTGGTGGACGCGCTGGTAGAGCATTCGAGGCGCTGTCGTGCGCACGATCACGGCGTATGTGATCTCGTCGGCATGGAACACTGCTCGTCCTCCCGTTGGTCGCGTGACCAGGTCGAGGTTGCGTGCCGCAAGTTGCGCGTGATCTACCACCTCCGGTTTCTGGTGCCGTCCCAGCGATAGGGTCCACGGTTGCCACGCATACGTCCGGAATGCGGCATCGAGCGCCCCTCGCTGCACCTCGACAGCCAGTTCGAGATCCCGCTGCATGTTGCCGATGCCGGATCGTGCACCTTCAAAGGCGGTGTGGACGCGATCCGAACTCACGCCGGTACGATACGGAACCATTTGAGTTTGCCGGCCCGGATCACCGGGCGCGCCGCGATGTCGATCTCGGCATTGGGGTCCTTGACCTGTTCGCCTTGCACACGAACACCGCCTTGCTGGATCAGGCGTCGAGCGTCGCTCTTGCTGGCCGTGCTTCCGGATTGAAACACGGCTTCCAGAAGCGTGATGGTTGGAGATCCGGATGGAGCTTGCCAATCCGGGATCTCGTCCGGCTCGTCCTTCTTTACGAACACACGTTCAAATTCGGCAAAGGCCTCGTCGGCGGCCGCGGATCCATGATACTGAGCCACGATCCGTTTGGCCACATCCACCTTGGCATTGCGGGGATGGACACGTCCGTCGGCCAGGCCGGCACTCACAGTGGCCACCTCATCAGTAGAGGCATAACATGCATACTGCAGGTACCGCGCGATCAGTGTATCGGGGATCGACATGGTCTTGCCGAACATGTCCTTTGGACTATCGGTGAGGCCAATGTAGTTGTCGAGCGACTTGCTCATCTTCTCAACGCCATCGGTTCCTTCCAGGATCGGCATCGTGAGGATGCACTGGGGTTCCATGCCATACTGACGCATGATCTCTCGACCGACCAGGAGATTGAACTTCTGATCCGTGCCGCCCAGTTCGACGTCCGAGCGGATCGCCACGGAGTCATACGCCTGCGAAAGGGGATACAGGAACTCGTGCACCGAGATCGGTTCGCCGGAGCGATACCGCTTGGTGAAGTCGTCGCGTTCCAGCAACTGCGCCACCGTGTACTTGCCGGCGAGGCCCACCACGTCCTTGAACGAGAGCTGGTCCAGCCATTGCGAGTTATAGACCACTTCCGTCCGTTCCCGATCGAGGATCAGCGAGGCCTGGTCGACGTAGGTCTGCCCGTTCGCACGCGTTTCTTCAAGGGTCAGGGCGGGCCGCGTCTTGGACTTGCCCGTCGGATCGCCGATCATGGCGGTAAAGTCGCCGATGATCAAGACCACCGTGTGCCCCAGGTCCTGGAACTGCCGGAGCTTGTTCAGCACCACGGCGTGACCGATGTGAATATCTGGACGGCTGGGATCGAGCCCCAGCTTGATCCGCAGCGGTGTATTGGTTGCCACACTTCGGGTGAGTTTGGCGATCAGGTCCTCTTCCGGCAACAGGTCCACCGCATTCTGGCGGATGATCTCGAGTTGTTCTGCTACGGTTCTCATTCTCGTGCTCGTTGTGCCTCTCGTTTGAGTTCCTTGTCCTTCAGCGTTGCGCGTTTGTCGTAGTGTTTCTTGCCTCGTGCCAATCCCAGTTCCACCTTTACGTACGGTCCGGAAAAATACAGGGCCAGCGGAATGATGGTAAGCCCCTTTTCCTCACTCTGCGACCGGAGGCGCTCCAGTTCGTGCACCTTCAACAACAGTTTGCGTCGTTGGGTCGGTTCATGGTTCTCCCGGTTGCCGAACGCATACGGCTGGATGTGAGCGCCCATCAGGAACAGCTCGTTGGACGTCTTGCTGGGGAACATGGCATAGGCATCCGTCAGGCTGACCTTGCCGGCGCGGATCGATTTGACCTCGGTTCCGGACAGCACGATCCCTGCCTCGAAGCGCTGCACGATCTCGTAGTCATGCAGTGCCTTGCGGTTCGTCAGGATCGTCCGTATGGTACGTTCGTTGGAGTCCGGCATCACGAAAAAAGCCCGGCGCGGGGCGCTGGGCTTTGCAGATTGGAGCGGAGAGGGAGGGATTCGAACCCTCGATAGCGTCCTTAAACACTATGACGGTTTAGCAAACCGTTGCCTTCAGCCACTCGGCCACCTCTCCCTGCGGATGAACGACAAAGATACGGGGAGAGGCAGCCTTTGGCAAGGGGCTTATTGTTTGGCCGTGGAGTCGGCGCTTCCGAGGGACGGAGCGGCTTCGGCATTCACGTCCAGCGTATTGCTCGGATCGTCTACCGACAAGGCTCCATTCGTCAGCTGGATCCGGATCGTGCTTCCCTCCGGAACGTAGATCACGTGCACGGCACTGGCGATCGGCGAGTTGGTGGTGTAGCCTTTGGCATCGATCACCACGTTGCCATCCACATTCACGGCATTGACAACGATCGCTTCATGAACGGCCTCGGAGCGGACGGCCACCTTTTCTTGTTTCCAGGTGCGGATCTTGACGTCGGCATCGTTGGCCACGATCCGCACCGTGCCACCGGAGGCCATTGCGACATTCTTGGCAAGGGACATGGACACCGTATTGATGCCCTCAACGGTATCGGCGGCGTGAAGACCTGTGGCGCTCAAAACGACCAGTGCGAGTGCGGCGATGAACGATTTCATGGTGAACTCCTGCGAACGACTCTTGTGAACTTGGGTTGCGTTGTTGACTTCGGGGTGTGTGTACGGCACCATCAGACAAAGGTTGCAGGGGGTTGTATCTTGCAGGGTGAAAACGGCCGAAACGCCGCTGATGCGGCAATACAAGCAGATCAAACAGCAGCATCCCGGAACGGTCCTCCTGTTCCGCTTGGGGGACTTCTACGAGACCTTCGGAGAGGATGCCGAGATCACGGCCAAGGCCTGCGGGATCACGTTGACAAAGCGGAACAACGGCGCAGCGGGGGAGATCCCGCTTGCGGGGTTCCCGCATCACCAGCTGGATGCCTATCTACCCAAGCTTGTGAGGGCTGGGCATCGCGTGGCTGTGTGCGAGCAGCTCGAAGATCCCAAGCAGGCCAAGGGTATCGTGCGAAGAGGTGTGGTAGAGGTCGTTACCCCCGGCGTCGTACTTTACGACAAGCTCCTCGATCACCGGGCGCATACGTTTGCTGCCGCGATCGCCCCGCCGACAACCGCCACCGATCCATGGGGTGTGGCACTGCTCGACGTGTCGACAGGCACGTTCCTCGCCGGTGACGTGCCCTCCGGCAAGGTTGCCTCTGTCCTGGAGACCTATCAACCGGCGGAGGTGTTGGTGGACCGTTCTCGATTGGCCGAATGCGAGGTCGTCGTTCGTCAGCTG
>JANJTN010000102.1 GCA_024711065.1 bacterium | reverse complement strand
AGGTGATTCGCACTCACCCGGCAACTCACCCGGCAAGCTAGCTTCCCCGGCAATTCACCTGAAGGAGTCCCTATGTCAGAGTCAACCAACATCATCAGTGCACAGAGACTTGGCCGCACCCTTACCGGGATCGACCCGTTCATCTTTGGTGCCTACCATGCCGACCGTTATCCGCGGGGGAATGGCCAGCTGGGTCCCGATTCGGCGCTGCGCGCGGGCCGCGACATCGGTAGTGATTTCAGCGGTAGGGACGGCTGGAGCATGTACCATGGCGAGACGGTGCCTGGCTTCCCCGGACATCCGCACTGTGGCTTCGAGACGGTGACCATTGTCCGCAAGGGTCTGGTAGATCACGCCGACTCGCTCGGTGCTACGGCACGCTACGGCCAGGGCGATGTGCAGTGGCTTACCACCGGCAGGGGCGTGCAGCACAGCGAGATGTTCCCGTTGGTGCACGAGGATGCCAACAACCCGCTCGACCTGTTCCAGATCTGGCTGAACCTGCCGGCCAAGAGTAAACAGGCCGAGCCGAACTTCTCCATGTTCTGGGCGCACGACATCCCGCATGCCGTGCAGTCCGACCAAGAGGGTCGTCGAAGCGACGTGGAGGTCATCGCCGGTGACTATGCCCCGGTTGATGCCGCGGCTGCAGGGGGCTCGCCACTCGTCAAGGCGTTGGCGCCGCCACCAGCGTCGTGGGCCAGCGAGCCGGGATCGGACCTTGCCATCTGGATCGTCCGCCTGGAGCCCGGCGCCAGCCTGGTGTTACCGGCCGCCAGCTCAGGGGCACGTCGGGCTCTGTATCTGACCACCGGCACCACACTCACGGTGGATGGCCGTGCCTTCAACGAAAGCGTGATGGTAGAGGTCCGAGCCGACGTGCAAGCCCCCTTACACAATCATGGTGGTAACGTGGTGGAGGTCCTGATGCTGCAGGGCAAGCCGATCGGCGAACCCGTTGTGGCCCATGGTCCCTTTGTGGCGAACTCCGAAGAAGAACTCCTGCAGGCCATCAACGAGTACCGCCGCACAGAGTTCGGCGGATGGCCCTGGCCGTCGCCGGCGCATACGCACGGCACGTCGGAACGCTTTGCGCAGTTCCCGGATGGGCGGGTAGAGAAGCCCACCGATCACCCGGCAAGCTAGCTTGCCCAGCAACTCACCCGGCAAGCTAGCTTCCCCGGCAACTCACCCGGCAAGCTAGCTTGCCGGGTAAATTGATCGCCGGGTATCTTGTTGAAGGCCACCATGCTGATCCGTCCCATCTCGCAGTCCGATCTCCCTTCCGTGGCGCGCATCCACATTGCTTCGTGGCAGGCGGCCTACAAGGGCATTGTGCCAGCGTCATTCCTGAGTTCCATGGACGTCGCCGAACGCACCGAGCGCTGGCTCAGCCGGTACGACAAGATCGCCGATTCGATGTTCGTTGCAGAGGTGGATGGCCAGATCCAGGCCTGGGTCCTCTGCGGCAGAAGCCGTGAGGTCGACGATCCCACGACAACCGGTGAAGTGTATGCGATCTATGCCGACCCCACTTCTTGGGGCAAGGGGCTCGGTACGGCGCTGCTTGCTCGTGCGGAACAGACGCTCCGCGATTCAGGTTTCACGGACGTGTTTCTCTGGGTCCTTGCCGACAACACTTCCGCTCGATCGTTCTACACGGCCTGCGGATACCATGTAGCTGCAGCTACCAAACAGATCGTGATCGCTGGTACTGAGCTGACAGAGGTCAGATACGAACGAAGATTGTGATCTCGGCGGTGCAGATGCAATGAGCGTCATCCTGAGCAGAACGTAGGAGCCTTCTAAGTGCATCGAGACCTCTCCCGCCGCGTCGCGGTCACCCCTCTCGATGCGCGAGAGGGGTTGCTTCCTCGACAGGATCTATGCCTACGAGTACTGGGGTGAGAATGTGGAGTAGGGGGCTTTCTATGTCCACAAGCCTACCGCACCCGCTTTACGCACTCGCCAACCACGGCCCATAGGGGTTGCATGGGTAGTGCTTCGAGATCGGAAGGGGCTATGTGTCCGTTCGCTTGAACCGGCAACGAGGCGATTCGCTCGCCAAGAACATTGTAGATGATCGCAATAGCACCGGGCCAGGCGCAATCACGCTGTGCAGTTAGGCGTTCATCGACCGAGACCAGTCCGTCGGACATGATGGACAGGAAGGTCTCAAAGATGGTCGGCGGCATGACGACGCTCAGCATCCCGTACATGCTTCTGTGCGTGGCGATCGTGGCGTAGCCCCCTTCCCATCGGATCATCACCGGAGACCCACTCTCCCCACCGATGCCGATACACTCGTCGCAATCGATGGCCTGATTGAAGTCCGACTGCCGAACCTTACCATATCTGTACCATAGCGTGTCGCCATCATATCGTCTATTGGTGTCGCTCCAGTCGATTGTAGCGGGATACGAAAGGCGGTGGGCAACGAACGGATGCACAGTGTCTGCTGGTGGAAGGGAGATCATGCCAACCCAACCGACCTGTTCTCCGATCGGAGCGTCCAGCTCTAGTAGCGTGAGGTCCATGGGGAAGTAGTCATGATCGTCGGTGACGAGATAGGCGCGCTTCACATTCGCATATCGAACTGGGGTTTGTGACGTCGAGTCGTCCCAAGCTGGGTAGAGTCGATACGTGTCGGACTTGAAGGCAAATGGCAGCTGTCCCCATGTGCAATGGGCCGACGTCAATGCCCAACGATCGCCAATGAGGACAGCCGAACAGGAGGCGCCCGTCGTCGTGTCCCGAACCACGCGAATGGCACATGCCGTTCGAGCAGGGTAGGCGCTTACCGACGTATGCCTTCGTGCTGGGACCATGCGGCTCATCGTTCCAAGAAGATCTGCTTCTGCGGGCATGGTATCTGGCAGGTCGGCACGTCCAGGGAGCGTTCCTGCAAACCAGCCAGACGAGCGCACTTGTCCGTCATCTGGGACGGCGGGCACGGTCACACTGTCAAGCCTGCCGGCAGCGACGTCGTGGATGTAGAGCTTCCACTCCTGGGCATGGGAGGTTGCACTCAGACACAGGATCGTGAAAACGAGAGGAGTGGTCAGACGGACTCTCATCACTCACACCCAATCTGCGCCAGGTACTGACCGTAGTCGGCGGAGTTCTGGAGGTAGACGTCGGCAGTTGAAACGTAGGCCCCGTTGCGCCATTCATAGATGGCGAGCGAATGATCTGAAGGGAAGGTGCGTTGGATCGTGGCGGTGGGGTAGGCTAACACTGGTACATCGTTTCGATCGAGCCAGGCCTTCACCATCTTCTCGTTGCCGGTACTGGTAACAAGCGCAAAGCTCCGACCACACGAAGCATTGATGCCGTTCACGAGGTCCTGCACACAGGACGAG